>JBJFAQ010000066.1:0-28108 GCA_051887995.1 Eubacteriales bacterium | reverse complement strand
CTCCGAAAAGGGAGAGAAGCAGTCCCTTTATCACAACGTCCTTGTATTCGGAGTTGCGGCGCGACATATCGCTCATCTGTTTCATGATTTCAGGCACTGAAGGCGGCAGCTTGCCTCCGCGCACCACGGCGCGTTCCGGCACCTGCTGGGAAAAAACGTCGGCAAGCTCGGGCATGACGTCGGGATTTACGATGCAGAGCATATACCCCTCGTCTCCGAAGCTGGTATAGCTGTGTATCTGATTCGGAAAAGCGATGCAGAAGTCGCCGGATTTCAGATGGTACTCCGCGGAGTCGATATTCGCGTCCACCTCTCCGCTTGTGAGAAGGAAAAATTCTATGCTGTAATGAATATGCGCCGAACAGCCGAGATGAACCTTTCCGTCCGCTCCCTGGTCGCGGAAGGAAAAGTCCTGATTTCTCATCTCATATCTTGCGCTTTCGTTATCTGTTATTGCCATATCCGTTCCTCCTGTCGGTGCTTTGCGGCGGTCTTTGCATGCCCTGCCTTCGCATGGCGGGATTTGTGCCTCCGCGCATATCCGTGCGCGGGCGGCTCTGACCTTGAGCGGGGCGCTGACCCTGTCTCGGTGCGCCACCCCGATACTGTCCTGCACGGTTATTTATTCTGCGGCGCGCCGTTCTTCTTTTAAACACGCGGTATCCGATAAAGACCGCGGCGGTGGCGAGAAGCAAAACGAGAATAACCCAGAGAAAAGCAAGAGAGGTTTTTTTGACAGTAAGAGAAAGGCTTTCTATCATAAGCGTGCATACATTTGTCTCGTCCGTTCCGCCTTCAATATAGTATGAGGACATACCGGTGTTTGATTCTGCCCAGATATATAGCTTTACATCTCCGAGCTTTTCGGAAACAGAGGCGTCGCTTATATCAAAGTATACCGTCTGCCTGTTTCCCGACTGGACGGTGGCGGACGATGTGAAAAGCGAGCTGCCCTTGTCCGATGACTGTGAGAGCGCTAAAGTTACCCGGCAGGTATTGCCCTCCGGCATATAAACGCAGAGCACGGCGGATAGCTGTTTTGCACCGTCAAAAAGCTCTGCCGGGACGGCGGAGCTTCTGACACCCATGTTTTCTCCTGCGTACTTCGGCGCAAGGACTGCCTTAAGCGCTCTTTGACCGATAAGCTCGCCCATCTCTATATATACGGCGCTGTCAGACGGGTAAAACTCATAGCTTTTGCCCTCTGCAAAATCGAAAAGAATCGATGTCTTGGCGGATTTCAGTTTCTTTCGATTTTCGTCGGAAAGCGATGTCGCACCGCTGCTCTCGCCGTAGACAAAATCGGCTTCGTTTATTATCTTTTTGCGCAGCGCTTGCCAGTCAGGACCGGGAGAGTATGCGGAAAGGGTGTCCTCGCAGAAATCAGCTCTGTCAATATCGCGGAAAACATTGTAAATCGGTCTTTTTTCAATTACGTTTCCACCGTCGTCCGTGCTCCAAAGCCCCGTTCTGCCGTTTCCGGTCGCATTGTCCCACTGACCGTTGTAGATAAATGCGCACGCACCCGCGTCAAGCGCTTTTCCGTATGCAAAGGCATATGATGCCGCCATAAGGTCGGGGCTGTCGGAAGAAATTCCGTAATTGTATATGAGAAGATTTCGTTCTGAGCCGCTGTACAGCATGCGCTCGGAGGAGAGAAAGGAGGAAAGAAGCCCTATGTTTTTCATTGTAAGATAGTGGCTGTTTTCGCTTTCCTCGGCTCCCGCGTCGTTCCAGACCGCGCTTCCGCCATCCGAAGCACAGGGCATGACGGCAACGCCGAAATCAAACATGCCGCCTTTTTCGGCTTCTTTTGCGATATAAGTCAGATATTCCTTTGCGCCGAAAGCGTCTCTCAGAGCGACGGGTAAGCCGTCAGGTCCTTTGGGTTTCTGCCAGCTTAGGCTTTCATCTTCGGTTTCCGCCGCGGTGTCGTCGCCGCTCTCCTCAGATTCGCTCTCTTCCGATTCGGGAAGCTCCCAAACGTTGTCAAACGAGGCAAAGACTCTTCCCTCCGAATAATGCGAGCGGAGCGCCGTGTGCGCAAGCCGCAGCAGCGCCGTGTAGGCGGAGGCGCTTTCAGAAAGCGTGGAGGGATCGTCGATTCCGGTGGAGGTAAGAGAGTTTACTCCGTGCCCGATGATGTAAGTTCCTGCAAAGCCGTATTTCCCGTCGGCGGAGGTGTATCTTTCGGCGAAAAATTCAAAGAGCGCGGCGATGCTGCGGTAGCTGGCGCCGTCCTCTATCGAAATCGCATAGTGAACATCTCCGTCCTGAGCGGATTCATTTTCGCCGTTTTCCGACGGCTTTTTGCTCGCAAGACTGCGCAGTTCCGACGGAAGCTCATCCGGAGACGTGTCAAGAGTAAATTCGAGGCAGACCTCTATGCCTGCGTCCGTAAGATTCCGTATTTTATAATCGAGCTGTTCGATTTTTTCACTGCTCAGATAATGCGTGTCGCCGTCAAAGACGGTGGTTCGGGCGTTTTCACTGCCGCTCGGAAGAATATATTCTTCAATCGGGATACGTATAACAGTGTGCTTTACGCCGAGCAGAACCGCGTCCGAGGAGGAGGCAACGGAAAGCCCCTTTATCGAGGAAAAGGACGGGTACGGCGACGAATTTTCCGCAAGTGCGTCCGGGTTGTCAACATAATGTATGTCGCCGAGCGCGACATATCCGGTTTCTTTATCGAAAACGGCGAGCACAAAGCCGGAATAGAGGCGCGTGCGCGCACCGTCAAGAAGCGGCATGGAAAAGGACATTTTCTTTCCCGGCTTTGAGCGGGAAACGGGTATCAGGGTTGTGATGTCATAAAGGGTGTTGTTTGCCGGGACCTCAATAAGATATATCGTGTCGTGACGGTAGGTTCTCGCCGTTTTTGCGTCGAGAGTGGCTTCGATTTCAAGCGTTTTGCTCTTTTTCTCATAAACAACGCTTTTTATCTCCGTTATGCGTTCCGAAGAGCAAGAGGAAAGGGCGAGTGCACACAAAACGAGCGCCGCTGATAAAAAAATAATCCTTAGGACGTTTTTTTTCATGTTTCACCTCCTGAGCCGGCTTTTCTTGCCTTGTTTTCGTATTTTTTACAAAAAAATGCGGATTAAAGCACCTATATTTATAAGTATAACACATTTTTCTCTCTTTTGCAAGCAAGGCGTCGTATAATGAAGAAATTTGTCATTATTTATTTCCGAAAAGTGTTGACAAAATACAGGCATACGCGTATAATTGTATACATAAATGCAAAGGAGGCTCTTTAATGCTCGAAATTTCACCGCACACAAATCTAATTGAACTAAAAAACTATAAATATTCGCTTCAGGATGTTTCCGAGCCGAATCTTTACCGCGATATTTACAGTTATGAGGATGTTCCGCGCGTCGCGTTCAACCACCGCCGCGTGCCTATCGGTATGCCTACGGATATCTGGATTACCGATACTTCCTTCCGCGACGGACAGCAGTCGGTCGAGCCTTATACGGTAAAGCAGATAGTAGACCTGTACAAGCTCATGTCCAAGCTCGGCGGACCGTACGGTATCATTCGCCAGACCGAATTTTTCGTATACAGCAAAAAGGACAGGGAAGCCATCGAAAAGTGCCGTGAAACGGGGCTTAAATTTCCCGAAATAACCACATGGATACGTGCGAGCAAGGAGGATTTCAAGCTCGTAAAGGACCTCGGCATAAGAGAGACGGGTATTCTTGTTTCGTGCAGCGATTATCATATCTTCAAAAAGATGAAAATGACGCGCAAGCAATGCATGGACTATTATCTTTCCACAGTTGCCGACGCGTTTGAAGCGGGCGTTATGCCGCGATGCCATCTTGAGGACATAACCCGCGCAGATTTCTACGGCTTTGTAGTTCCGTTTGTGAATGAGCTTATGAAAATGTCCGAGGACGCGGGGATTCCCGTGCGTATACGCGCCTGCGACACCCTGGGCTACGGCGTTCCGTATCCGGAGGTGGCTCTGCCGCGAAGCGTGCCCGGAATTATATACGGACTTCAGCACTATTCCGATGTGCCGAGCAGCATGCTCGAGTGGCACGGTCACAACGACTTCTATAAGGCGGTTACCAACGCCTCCACCGCATGGCTGTACGGCGCTTCCGGCGTGAACTGTTCTCTGCTCGGAATAGGAGAGCGCACCGGAAACATTCCTCTTGAGGCAATGGTCATTGAATATGCATCCCTGCGCGGCTCACTTGACGGAATGAACCCTGCCGTAATTACGGAAATTGCGGATTATTTCAGAAACGAGATAGGTTATCACATTCCGGAAATGACGCCGTTTGTCGGCAAAAATTTCAACGTGACGCGCGCCGGGATTCACGCCGACGGGCTTATGAAGGATGAGGAAATATACAATATTTTCGACACAAAGAAGATTTTGGGAAGAGCGGCGTCAGTCATGATAGGCAAATCCTCCGGACTTGCCGGAATTGCATACTGGATGAACGAAAATTACCGGCTTTCGGGCGAGGACGCGGTGGATAAGAGAAGTCCTCTTGTCGCCGCCGTAAAAGAAGCGGTAGACCGCGAATACGAAAGCGGCAGACAGACCTCGCTCTCAAACGCGGAGCTTGAGGAGATTGTAGACAAGGTTTACGGCGGAAAGTTCGGAGATAAACCGGAGGAGGAAAAGCATGAAGATAACGCTTGAACACAAAACGATATCTCTTGCCGACCAGGTTTTCGATCGGCTTGAGAAAGAGATTCTCGACGGAGTTTACACACGCGGAGAGATTCTCACGGAGCTGCGACTTGTTTCCGACCTCGGCGTCAGCAGAACGCCGATACGCGAAGCGCTGCGTCGTCTTGAGCAGGAGCATATTGTCGAGATGACGGGCAAGGGAATCCTTATTCTCGGCGTGACAAAAGACGATTTCTTCGACATTATGGAGGTGCGGAAGCACATCGAGGGCATTGCGGCAGCCCGTGCGGCAAAAAATATCACGCCCGAGCAGCTCGATGAGCTGCGCGAGGCTATCGAGCTTCAGGAATACTATGTTTCAAAGAAGGATGCGGAGCAGATAAGGAGCTTTGACGGCTCTTTCCATCGCCTTATGTACCGTTTCAGCGGAAGTACGGTGCTTGAGGATACGCTTACGCCTCTCCACAAAAAGGCTCAGAAATACAGACGCACATCGGTTGAAAATTCAAGCCGCGCCGAGCAGTCCGCAAAGGAACACCGAGCCATTTTCGAGGCAATCGCGGCGCACGACGAGAAAAAGGCAGAGGAAGCAATGCTTCTTCATATAGAAAACGCAAAACAGCATATCGCAGGAGGAAAAAACTGAACTGGGACTTACTATCGCGCAGAAAATAATAAAAGCGCATCTTGTCAGCGGCGAGATGCGGGTAGGTGAGGAGATCGCGCTTCGCATCGACCAGACGTTGACTCAGGACGCGACGGGCACAATGGCTTACCTTGAATTCGAGAGCATGGGTATATGCCGCGTGCGCACCGAAAGAAGCGTGGCCTATGTAGACCATAACACGCTTCAGTCGGGATTTGAGAACGCAGACGACCACAGATATATTCAGTCCGTTGCGAAAAAGCACGGAATATATTTCTCACGTCCCGGCAACGGCATCTGCCATCAGGTGCATCTTGAGCGCTTCGGCATACCGGGAAAGACCATGATAGGCTCGGACAGCCATACCCCGACGGGCGGCGGTCTCGGCATGCTCGCAATCGGAGCCGGCGGTCTTGACGTTGCGGTTGCAATGGGCGGTGGCGCGTATTACATCACGATGCCGAAAATGTTCAAGGTAAATCTGACAGGAAAGCTCCGCGATTTTGTCACCGCAAAGGACGTCAGCCTTGAACTGCTTCGTATTCTCTCGGTAAAAGGCGGAGTCGGGGCTGTCATAGAATGGGGCGGAGAGGGAATTTCGACGCTTTCCGTTCCCGAACGCGCAACAATTACCAACATGGGAGCCGAGGTCGGCGCGACGACCTCTATCTTCCCGTCGGACGAGGTCACAAGAGCATTTCTTGCTTCTGAGGGACGCGAGGGCGACTTTGTTCCGCTTGAGAGCGACGCGGACGCAGTATATGACCGCGTGATAGACATTGATCTTTCGTCTCTTGAGCCGCTTATCGCCTGCCCGCATATGCCGGATAACGTTGTAAAGGTGAGCAGTCTTAAAGGAACAAAGGTAGACCAGGTCTGCATCGGTTCCTGCACCAATTCCTCTTTGTTTGATATGCTGAAGGTCGCCGCACTTCTGCGCGGCAAGACCATTCACCCGTCAGTCAGCCTTTCCGTTTCTCCCGGCTCAAAGCAGGTGCTTACCATGCTTGCCGACTGCGGCGCGCTTTCCGATATAATTGCAAGCGGCGCACGCCTGCTTGAATGTGCGTGCGGTCCGTGCATCGGAATGGGCTTTTCACCGAACTCCGGCGGAGTGAGCCTGCGTACCTTTAACCGCAATTTTGAGGGCAGAAGCGGTACGCGCGACGCAAAGGTTTATCTCGTTTCTCCCGAGACCGCGGTTGCCGCGGCGCTGACAGGAGAGATAACAGACCCCATGCTGCTCGGAAAGATGCCGGAAATAGTTTTGCCGAAGTCTTTCAAGATAAACGACAGCGCCATTATCCCCCCTGCGTCCGATGAGGAAGCAAAGTCGCTTGAAGTGCTCCGCGGTCCGAATATAAAGAAGTTCCCCGACACTCACCCGCAGCTCGACACTCTCACGGCAGACCTTACTCTTAAAGTGGGAGACAATATCACAACCGACCACATCATGCCCGCGGGCGCAAAAATACTGCCTTACCGCTCAAACATTCCGCACCTTTCGCAGTTCTGCTTTAGCGTGTGCGACAGCACCTTCCCCGAACGCGCGAAAAAAGCCGGAAAGAGCATTGTTGTCGGCGGAGCAAACTACGGTCAGGGCTCGTCGCGCGAGCATGCGGCGCTCGTGCCGCTTTACCTCGGAGTCAGAGCCGTTATCGCAAAGAGCTTTGCCCGTATTCACGCGGCAAACCTCATAAACGCCGGAATCATGCCTCTGACTTTTGAAAATCCGGAGGATTACGACAAGCTGACACAGGGCGACCGGCTTACCCTCTCGGGCGTTTACGCGGGAATGGACAGCGGCAAAATTACGCTCACCGATGAGACGACGGGAGAAAAAATCACTCTCGCATGTGACTTTACAGAGCGTCAGAAGGCGATTCTAAAGGCCGGCGGACTGCTTGAATACACAAAAATGTGAATTTTCGGCGGTATCTTACTAAAATATCTTTTATACATAAAGCAAAGGGATAAAAATGGAACAGTATATTGAAAGCGCGGTTGAAAAATTCAGAGAACTGCTCTGCGAGCAGCTTGCGCGCGAGGAAAAAATGGAAAATGAGCGCACGGAAAAGCATTTTGCACCGGGCGAAAAGGTCACGATAGGCATTTGCGGCGGAGACGGAATAGGTCCTGTCATCGTAAACGAGGCAAGGCTTGTGCTTGAAGAGCTGCTTTCGGACGAAATCAAAAACGGAACGGTCGTATTTTCCGAAATCCCGGGACTTACGCTTGAAAACCGCATGGCTGAAGGCAGAGCAGTGCCGTCCGCAACGCTTGACGCCATCAAAAAGTGCGACGTTTTCCTTAAAGGACCGACAACAACTCCGAAAGGAGGCACGCTTGAGAGTGCGAACGTCGCGCTCAGGCGCGAGCTTGACCTTTTTGCAAACGTGCGTCCGGTAAGCGTGCCCGAGAAGAACATCGACTGGATATTCTTCCGCGAGAACACGGAGGGAGAATACGTCCTCGGAAGCCGCGGCGTTGAGATTCCTGACAAGCTCTCGATGGATTTCAAGGTGACGACAAAATCCGGCACGCGCCGCATTGCGCGCGCGGCGTTTGAATACGCGAAAAACAACGGAAAAAAGAACGTTGCCATAGTCACAAAAGCGAACATAATGAAAAAGACCGACGGAAACTTCTCCGCTATCTGCCATGAGGTGGCAAATGAATACCCCGGAATCACGGCGGAGGACTGGTATATAGACATTATGGCGGCAAACCTTGTGAACGAGGATATCCGTAGCCGCTTTGAGGTCTTTCTTTTGCCGAATCTTTACGGCGACATTATCACGGACGAGGCGGCTCAGATTCAAGGAGGCGTCGGCACGGCGGGAAGTGCAAACACGGGCGACCGCTATGCCATGTTCGAGGCTATCCACGGCTCGGCTCCTCGCATGATAGAGGAGGGACTCGGCGACTATGCGAACCCTTCGAGCATTCTCCGCGCCGCCGAAATGATGCTTCGGCATATTGCGCGTGCGGAAAAGGCGGATAAGCTCGCCGCCGCACTCGATATCTGCTGTGAAAAGGAAAAAAAGGTCGTCGTGACCGGCACCCGCGATGGTGCGACCTGCCGACAGTTCGGCGAATACGTAAGAAAAACGCTCGCGTCGCTCTGACAAAGAAAACCGCCGTCATGCCTTGGCATGACGGCGGTTTTCTTTATTTTTCCAATGCTCCGACGCTGTGCATAAAGCGAAGGAAGGCTTTTTTGCCCTCTTTTGTGCGCTTGTACACGCCTGCGTCCTCAAGGACGCGGACAAAGGTTTTGCCTATCTCAAGGTGCAGAATGTCGATGGCGTTTTCTTTTGTGAACGTATAGTTTTTCTCAAATGAGCGAAGCCATTCAAGGTGTTTTGCCGTGTCATCAGATGCGGAAATATTCTTTCCGCAGACCAAAGCGTCTGCGAGCAGCTCCATCTCGTGCTTCAGGCGCGCCGGAAGCACGGCAAGTCCCATGACCTCGATAAGCCCGATATTTTCCTTTTTGATGTTGTGCTTATCCGCATGGGGGTGGAAAACTCCGAGCGGGTGCTCCTCTGTTGTTATGTTGTTGCGCAGAACCAAATCAAGCTCAAACTGCTTGCCTCGGCGGCGGGCTATTGGGGTTATCGTATTGTGCGGCTCGCCGTCTGTCTCGGCGAAAACAAATGCGTCTTTATCGCTGTATGCTCTCCATGCCGAAAGAATTTTATCCGCAAGGCTGACAAGAGGCGCTTTTTCGTCCGAGCGCAGGCGGATGACCGACATCGGCCATTTTACGATGCCGCCCTCGACGTTTTCATAGCCATCAAAGGTGAGGGGAGTTTCCGTCTCCGCCTTTTCCATAGCGAAGGTGTAGCGCCCTCCCTGCATATGGTCGTGACTGAGAATAGAGCCGCCGACAATCGGAAGGTCTGCGTTCGAGCCTATGAAATAGTGGGGCAGATAGTCCACAAAATCAAGCAGCTTTGCGAAGCTGGAGCGGTTTATCAGCATGGGGGTATGGGCTTTGTTCAGCGCAATGCAGTGCTCGTTGTAGTAAACGTAAGGGGAATATTGCATAAACCAGTCGCAGCCGTCGATTGTGAGAGGGATAAGGCGGATATTCTGACGCGCCGGGTGATTTACTCTGCCGGCATAGCCCTCGTTTTCGGGGCAGAGCAGGCATTTCGGATACCCCGACTGCGGCAGGAGCTTTGCAGCGGCGATTGCTTTCGGGTCTTTTTCGGGCTTTGAAAGATTTATCGAGATGTCGATGTCGCCGTACTCAGACGGCACTGTCCAGCGAAGGTCCCGCTTGACTCTGCCGACACGGATATAATTGTTTTTGCGGCAGAGGTCGTAAAAAAAGTCTGTCGCCCTCTCGGGGGACTCCTTATGCAGTTTTCTGAAGCGGCTTATTACCTCGCTTGGGCGCGGCGTGAGCACTCCCATCAGCTTTGTGTCAAACAGGTCGCGGTAAACGACGGTGTTTTCGGCAATTATCCCGTTTTCATAAGCTATGTCACATAGTCCTCCGAGAATTTCGTCAAGCTCGTCCTCGGGGGGGACATTCTCGGCAGACGGCGGAACGTCGGGATCGTCATAATCCGAGACGCCGAGCATATCGAGAAGTGAATTTGTCGCAAAAATCTGGTCGTCTTCTTCGATAAGACGATAGCGCACGGCATAATTTACAAGTCTTTTTACTAAAACGGAAACGTTCATTTTATTTTCTCCAAAAAACCAAATTCCCATATATTTTATCACTGAATTATGAAAAAGTAAATACAGGTCGGAAATTTTTTCCGAAAAGTTTGTTTTTTCTTGACAAAAAAAGCCAAATATACTATAATGGGACTAAATTTTTTTATATCGGAGGGCTGTCAATGAGCAAAGCTAAGGAATTTCTTAAACGAAAGGGCGTCGAAATATCGGCAAAGAGGTATTTTGTCGATTCAATGGGAGCAATGGCGCTCGGGCTTTTCTCGACGCTCCTCATAGGGACAATACTCGGCACGATTGCAAAATACATACCCGGCAGCTTTGGCGCTTTTCTCGCTGAGGCATCCGGCTTTGCCTCCTCTGTCAGCGGCGCCGTCATCGGCGTTGCCGTCGCAAATTCGCTGAAAGCTCCGCCGCTTGTAATGTTCAGCGCGGGCGTTGTAGGTCAGGCAGGCTATGCGCTCGGTGCTACATTTACAATAGGGGGCGCGGAAAAGGCGCTTACGGCAGGTCCTGCCGGCGCTTTTGTTGCCGTTCTTATCGCGGCAGAGCTTGGAAAAATAGTCTCGAAGGAGACTAAAATAGATATAATCGTTACTCCGGTCGTAACGATTCTTACGGGTCTTGGCGTTGCAAAGGCGATATGCCCCGCCATTGCGTGGGCGATGTACTATCTCGGCGACTTTATAAACACGACGACAGAGCTCAGGCCTTTTATTATGGGAATCATTATTTCCGTGACGGTAGGCATAATACTGACGCTTCCGATAAGCTCCGCCGCGATATGCGCCATGATAGGAATTTCCGGACTTGCCGGCGGAGCGGCGGCAGCCGGGTGCTGCGCACAGATGGTTGGATTTGCCGTTATCAGCTTCCGCGAAAACAAATGGGGCGGCGTTGCCGCGCAGGGACTCGGAACGTCTATGCTTCAGATGGGCAACATTGTGAAAAAACCGATTATATGGCTGCCTCCGACGCTTGCTTCGGCGGTGACGGGACCTATATCTACAATGGTATTTGGACTTGAGTGCAGCGGAGTGTCTGCCGGAATGGGGACATGCGGGCTTGTAGGTCCGCTCGGAATAATATCGGCGACGGAGAGCAAGGGCGTGCTTTTCTGGGTCGGACTTCTGCTTGTCTGCGTTGTTCTTCCGGCGATTCTCTCGCTTATCTTTAACGAGATTCTGAGGCATTTCGGTCTTATAAAAACAGGCGACATGCAGCTTGAGCTTTAAAAAGAAAAAAATGCTTTCGGTGTCTTTTATAAAGGAAATCGGCTTTGAAAGTGCACTTTGAGCCGGTCTGCATGTTAATCTGAAATAGCAAGCCGCGCCATATTGGCGCGGCTTGCTGTTTCGGCGCTTTTTTGCCTCTGCTATTATAAAGAACGGTGAAGCGCTTTGACGATGTACATGCATATCCCCTTATCAGAATTTTTACTAAAAACTTTTAATTGCATCTGACGCGTGTCAGCGTTACCGAGATATCGTCGCGGCTTCCCTCGCGCTTTGCGCGCTCCGTTATGCGGTCGGCTATGTCCCCGAGGCTTTCCTCGCCGTCCCATGCGCTGCCGAGCATTTCCATAAGCCAGACACATTCCTCGGGCGACTGTGAGATGCCGTCGCTGAGCATGATAATGACGTCCCCGTCCTCAAGGTCAAAGCGAAGCTGTTCTGCTTCTATCGCGCGGAGTATGCCGATTGGAACAGTTCCGCTGCGAAGCTTGTACAGCTTGTCTCCGCGCTTGACAAACGACGGCGCCGCGCCGCTTTTCACAAAGCACGCTCTGCCGCAAATAAGGTCTATTTCCATGAGGTCAACCGTTGCCGAACATTCCGTCCCTTTTGCGCGCAAAAGCGTGTTCAGCATTTTGAGCGACGTTTCCTTTCGGTTGCCGCCTTCAAGCATTTTTTCAAGAAATTCTGCGCATATTTCCGAGGTCAGCGCCGCGTCTGAGCCTGAACCCATTCCGTCGCTTATAACCGAGTAAAAGTTATCTTCCGGCGTCTCAAAAAGCCTGACGGTGTCTCCGCAAACCTCGTCTTCGGCTCCGATTACGGATTTGGCGCTCTCAACCGAAAATTTCCGCGCCGATTCGGTGCGCATTGCCACTTTTCCGCCCCTCAGCTCAAAAACAAGCTCTGTAAGCGGAAATCCGCAGACCTGCTCAAGCGATTTTCTCAGCTCGTCCGCGCCTGTTTTCTCGGCTGCGGTACTTAGGCTTCCTGCAAAAATGTGTTTTTTTCTGCTTCCCGTTACCGTAATTTCGTGTATTCCGACGTCCTCTCTTTCGCCGTAGCGACGAAGGACTTCGCTAAGCTCTTCGTCTGAGCTTCTTTCACGGGTTTCCGCGTCTATCGCTTCTGAAATGATGTGGGAGACCGCGTCGTAATCGAGCGCGAACAGCTCTGTTTTCTCGTTTTGCAGACAGCACTTGACAAGCTCGGCAAATTCCGTGTTCGCCTCCTCGCAAATCATCGTAAAATTGAGGCAGGTTTCTTTTGCGTACTCCGGAATTTTCGATGCGTTTATTCTCCCGTCCGTTCCGAGCACCTCGCACAGCTTATCTACAAGAGCCGAATAGTCCCGATAGTTTTCGGTACGGCAGGAGTCGTTTCTTACGCATTTTTTGCAGTATCTGAGGCAGGAACGCTCGCAGATGGCGCGTATTTCGCTCTCGCCGGGAGATTTAAGACGATCCGACAGACGGTAAAGCGTCTCGGCAAGAGAAGAAAAAGTGCGGCTGAGCCGCTCCATGCGTTCTTTTGCGGAGATTTCCTCCTCCGGCGGAGCAGCAGTACACGGAATGTCCTCCTCTGCGTACCTTTCCTTTGGTACGGGGCGCGGGAGCGCAAGCACTGAGTCGGCGGCGAGCACGAGCACAGACGAAGAGAGCAGCGCAGGTACAAGAAAGGTGAGTGCGTTTAGCCCTTCAATATACGCGCCCCAGAGCAGCGCCGAGGTACACGCCGTGCTGACTGCCGCAAACGGCGAGCTGTTCCACAGCAGTCCGGACGCAAGCGATGCCAGCACAAACGCGGGCGAGTACGACGCGGAGACCGCAAGACCGCCGATAAGTCCCGCCCCACAGCCCTCGAGAATACCTTTCCTTCTGCTTATAAAAAGCGTTGCGGCGAATGCGGCAAAGACGGAGCCGTGAACGCCGAATACGGTTACATCGCGTAAGGAAAACACAAGGGAAAAGAAAAGCCCGTAGAAAGCCGCCGCAAAAAGCACTTTTCCGAGGCGGCTCTCTCGCTCGGAGTATATACCGGAGAACAGAAAAGTAAATGCAGGTGCGGCGACCATTGAAAACATGGCGGAAAACAAGTCGTAAAAGCGATAGCCGTCGCTGCTCATGGCGTAAAGGCTCACGAGAAAAGCCGAGACGCAGGCGGTCGCCATGCGAAGATAGATGTTTTCCCTGAAGCGCGCCTGCCATATAAGACGCCGGCTGTCCGCGCGCTCTTTTTTTCCCGACGGGGAAAACAGTCTGCGCGGTGAAAAGCCGTCCGGTACGTCGATAAAACATCTTGCCGCCATGCGGACGACCGGAATTATCGTGTATGATGCCGCATATATATACGGCGAGAAGATGATTCCGTTTTCCCCTCCGCCGACGGAGAACGCAGAGACAACCGCTCCCGCCCACAGATAAAACACGTTTTTTTCGGCAGTGCAGAGCAGAGAAATTCCGAGCGGATATGTATCAAGCAAAAGCGAGGTTCTTCCGAGAAGGAAGGAGAGCACGGCGTAGGCGAGCCCGCGCAGAGCGCGCATCAAAAGCGCTTTTGGGTCTGCAAATTCGCTGTCTGCCGCGTCAAAAAGCGAGGTAAGAATCCCTCTTATGCCGCTCCGCAAGGCTCTTTCGCCTCCCGCTTGAGTTCCCTGTGTGATTTCCTTTTTCCTTTTCTTTTGCAGTTTCATTTTCTGACCATTCCTTTCATATAAAAGGTATAAATTCCTTTTTGCGGTAAGGCTATTGTAAACTGCCGAATGTGCGTAACTTGTCAGAGGATGAGGGCGGTTTTTTCGTCATACCGGGTAGGAAAAAATGAGGAAATGACGGTTTGCGTCCGGAAAAATCGGACAGGGAAGCGGAAAATGACGCGGAAATGGCGGGAGAAAAGGAAAATATGTTATTCGGTCATACGAAAATTACGGCGGGGGACTTGTAAAACACGCGAAAATGTGCTAAACTGTCATCGCACGTGAAAGGCAGGGACGGAAATGGAAAAAAGGCAGCTTGAAGATGAGAATGCGGGACTGTGGAACGATGAGATAAGCACCGTTTGCTTTACAGGGCACAGAAATATCAAAGAGAGCCTTCGTCCGCAGCTTGACGGGGTGCTGAGACAATTTCTCTATTCGCTTTATGACCGCGGCGCGCGCACCTTTAAGACGGGCGGCGCGATAGGCTTTGACACGATGGCGGCGCTTGCCGTGCTTGATCTTAAATACAGCGTTCCGGACAGCGGCGTGAAGCTGTTTCTTTGCCTCCCTGCGCCGGACCAGACCTTTAAATACTCCGAATACGACAGCATAATATATAAAATGATACTTGACAAGTGCGACGGTATCACATACGTATCCGACCACTGCACGACGAAAAGCTACTATGCCCGCAACCGTCTGCTTGTTGAGGGGAGCGACGTTTGCGTGGCGTTCTGCACCACTCAGCACGGCGGAACGTACTATACCTGCCGCAACGCGCTGCTTTCCGGCGTGGAATTTATAAATCTTGCCGATTTTGTGGAGCTTTAATGTGAATTTATGCAAAAAAATTTCTTTTTTGCGAAAAAAAGTATTGCAAAATCTGTTTTTTTGTGATATACTATAACCCGTTCCACGAAAAATAGGGGTGTAGCTCAGTTGGTAGAGCAGCGGTCTCCAAAACCGCGTGCCCGGGGTTCGAGTCCCTGCTCCCCTGCCAAAAAAGACCTGTGACGCATATTGCGTCACAGGTCTTTTTTTGCCGCGTTTAAAGGTCGGAAAAGGCGGGCTTTTTTCAGTCGTCGGGATTTCCGCAGGAGGCAAACTGTTCCGCAGCCTTTTCTGGAATATATATATAGCGAGCAGAGAGAGGTTCGCTTTTTTTGCCGAAATCTGTGCGAACGATGTTAAGGAGCGTATTATTACTCTCGCCACCGCACATTCCAAACACAAATCTGAAACGGTGCGGATGCAACTCGAATTCCTCTTCCGGTTCCGGTCCGCAGGAACGGCTGCCAAGTCCTCTCACACGGTAGTCGATAAGAAGCGTATTGAAATCAGCCTCTGTAAGTTCGTCTCGGTGGCACGCGTTGAGCAGATTTTCCTCGGTGAAATTATGATATGAAAAAGAAAAACTGTCACAGCCTATAATACATAGTCCTTTTTCTTCCCCGTTCTCAAGCCGCAGGAACGAGGTGTCCTCGTGGTTTCCGGTGTCCTGCGGGTAGTCAAATAGAAAGTTCATTTCCCTCACATCGCATATGTGAAGTCCGGCGGGCGAAGCGAGCTTGCTGTCGGGATAACTCTGGAGCGGACCGCGTCCATACCAGCAGACGCCTCCGTATTTTTTTGCAATTCCAAATGAAACGCCGATTCTTGGCAGCACATCAGGCAGCTTTCCGAGGGGCTTTCCGGTGATTTCTGTAAGTATGAGGCCGCCGGGAAAGATTTCATATGATATTGAGGCATCAAAGCCTATGAACTGCGACGGAGGCACTATCATGCCTTCCGCTGTTATCTTCATTCGGTCGTTCCGGTCCGAGCAGGTTATTTTTGTCGGGCGAAATTCGAGGTGGGCGAGCATGGAGTTTTCCCAATCCGTAATGTGACGCTTCCAAAAATGCTCAATACCGTCGTTGTCGGTCGGAGCACGGAAAAAATTCATTTTCATTGCTTTTTCGATTAGCTCTTTCCCGTTCTTTTTGTAAGAGCATATCATACCGCCGCACACCGAGACGGAAAATCCGTCGCCCTTTACCGTAAGCGTATCGCCCTCTCGAAAGAGCGAGAGCGATGCGCCGTTTTCCGATTTCGGCGGCGTCTTCGGCGCGGAAAGAGGTATTTCTTTCTGGACTCTGCAAAGCTCTTTTTCGCTGTCCGAGAAGATGACGTTAAGATAATATTTTGCGCCGGGTTCAGGCTCGGGAAGCTCAAACGGAAGCTCAAAGAGCGATTCGCCGCGCGGCGGAATTTTGTTTAGAGAAAGTGGGGCGGAAGAGATGACCGTATAGTCGCAGAGAAGCTCCGTGCGGCAGGAAAAGTCAATCGGAAGGAAATCATTTGTGTTTTTTATTCTGATTTTTTCGCCGTCGAGAGTTACGTGGGCAGGGAAGAGTGCAATTTCCAGTTCGCGCCACGTGGGCTTCGGTGTTCCGTCCGAAAGGTGGAAGCCGTCAAGACAGAAGTTTGCCCAGTGATATGCTTCCCCAAAGTCGCCGCCGTAAAGATAGGACGCTTTTCCTTCTTTTCCTTTTGAAAAAAAGCCGTGATTTTTGTATTCCCATACAAAGCCTCCGATACAGTTTTCATGAGAGTAAATATAGTCCCAGTACTGTTCGATATATCCTGGGCTGTTTCCCATGGCGTGGCAGAATTCAATGTTGAGGAGCGGCAGATCCGGATGCTTCTTTCCGAAATCGTCAAGCATTTCTACGGACGGGTATCCGAATCTCAGCAGGGGAGAATAGACTTGTTCTGTCTCTCCACCCTGCATTATTTCCGTGTCGGGGTCAAAGTCTCTTATGAGCTGTGCGCATTTTGTCAGATTTTCCCCGAAGCCTGCCTCGTTGCCGAGCGACCGGAGAAAAATGCACGCTTCGTTTTTGTCATTTTCAAGCATACGAACGATTCGGTCACGGTACGCATCAAACCATTCAGGAAGCGCCGAAATATAGCCCTGATTTCCTGTCACCTCACAGCCGTGGGTCTCGATGTCCGCTTCATCCATAACGTAAAGTCCGATTTCACTGGCTATTTCATAGAAAGCCGGGTGATTTGTGTAGTGAGAGCAGCGCACGGCGTTGAGATTGCTTGCCTTTATCTCTCTTAGCTCTCTTTCGATAAGCTCGACTGTAACGGTTCTTCCGTTTTTGGGGTCATATTCGTGTCGGTTGACGCCTTTTATTGTGACGGTCTTTCCGTTTACCATAAGCTCTGTTCCAACGACTTCGGTGTGCATTATTCCGACGCGTTTGCTGTGTATCTCGAGCAGCTTTCCGTCTTTTTCAAGCGTAAGCGTCAGACTATAAAGATTAGGTTCTTCAGCGTTCCAAAGGCGGGGATTTTCGAGAGGAAAGAAGCACGAGAGCTTTTCGCCGTCTTGACTTAGAGGTTTTCCTATACCGTCAAGCTGTGCCGTGAGGGTACAGCCATCTGGTTTTCCCCTGAGCTCAGCCGTTATAAGAAAGCCTTTTTTACTTCCATTTACCCGGTAGTCCCAGAGGTATGCGTCGCCAAGATGCAGAAGATATACGTCCCGGAAAATGCCGTTTGCCATTAGCATGTCCTGATTTTCAAGGTATGTTGCGTCGGAATATGTGAAAACCTTGACGCAGAGCAGATTTTCTCCCTCACGTATAAGGTTTGAAATGTCAAACTCCGCCGGATTGCGGCTGCCTTTGGAAAAACCTGCGAAGATGCCGTTTACATATACGAAAAACGCGTTGTCAACCCCGCAGAAATGAAGCAGGGTGTGAGCGGTTTTCTTTTTTACGGCGAAATGAAGCCGGTAATAACCGACGGGATTTTTACAGGTGATTTTAGGCGGGCAGAACGGAATCGGATAGCGTGTATTTGAATACATGCATTTTCCGTAGCCCCGGTACTGCCACATGGAGGGGACGTCAATGGTGTCCCAAAACGTATCGTCAAGCGTCACGTCAAAGAAATCCGGAGCGGTGTCTCCTTCCTCGGCGTAAAGAAATTTCCAGTCGCCGTCAAGATTCTGAAAAAGTTCGGACAGCTCCTTTGTGCGGAAGAAAACGCCTTCATGGAGTGCGGGAACGAGGTTTGCGCGCGGCTCAAGGCGCGAAACCGAGATACATTGCGGGTTTTCGATAAAATGGGAAAGGCTTGAACTTATGTGTGTGCCGCATATGGCAAAATCGGTATCCATATAATTATTTCTCCTTGGCTTTTTCTTTAATTTTAAGCATATACATGAAAATATGGTATTGCAAAATGATACATTTATATGGTAAAATGAGTGCATAAGTTTCATGAGGAGATATAATAATGCAGGAAGCCATACTTACGGAAATGGTCTACGAGGAATGTGAGTCGTCAAAAGCTCCGGTCAGAGCCGCAAAATACCCGTGGAATGCAATCCACTATATTCTTGGCGGACGAGGATACTTCTGCGGAAAAGAGCTTTCGGCAGGAAAGGGATTTGTATGCCTTTATGGGGATTCCGTTACTTACCGCCCGGAGCCGACGGACCCATGGAAGTATATCTGGGTAAGAATAGACGGAAAGCTGCCTGTTTCAGCGTCCGGAGCGTTTGATTTCTGGTGGTCTGACGAGCTTATGTCGCTTTACAGGACTTTTACGCATGAGGGGCAGTATAAACCGCGCAACGACCTATGCGCGCGAGGACTCGCTTCGGTTTTGCTTTCATTTCACACGTGCCAGACAAAAAAACGCTCCCCGTACGTGGATTCTGCCAGGCGTTATCTTGAACTTAACCTCGGTGAGAATATACGTATCGGGGAGCTTGCGGGACTTCTTCATGTTGACAGGTGTTATCTGCGTACGCTTTTTTGCGCTGAGGAGGGTGTATCGCCGAAGGAATATCTTATGCAGCTTCGCCTTGACAGGGCGAAGGAGCTTCTTCTTGACGGGAAGATAAGTGTGACCGAGGTTGGAGCAGAAGTCGGATTCGGTGATGTGCTCGCCTTTTCACGATTTTTCCGCTCGCGCACGGGAATATCTCCCTCGGAGTACAAGAAAAAGAGAGAAGAGAGCATGTAAGCCTTCTTTTTGCGTCAGTCTATTCCCGACTTGCCCCGCGCATTGCCGCGGAGGGAAGTGTTCCCATATATCGCTTGTAGATTTTTGAAAAATATGAAACGTTGTCGAAGCCGCACTGCTTTGCGACCGCGCTCACCTTTGCCCCCGGCTCTGTGAGAAGGGAGGAGGCAAGGTCACAGCGTAGCATATTAAGATACTGTGTTACTGTACAGTCGGTGTACTTTTTAAATTCGCGCAGAAAATAGTATTTGCTGATTCCCACCGCGGCGGAGATACTTCCGAGCGTGAGCGGCTCGGTAAAATGCCTGTTTATGTAGTCAAGTCCGGTGCGGATAAAGTCGGACGGGGCATCCTGCGGCGCGTCCTCGCATATTATGCAGCGGCGGCAGAGCAGGGCAAGAGACGAGAGCACCGCCGCTCTTATTTCGGGGATTCTGGATATTGTTTCGGGGGTTTTCCACAGCTGAGAAATTCTGTCGAAAAAAGGCAGAAAATCCGATGAGGGCGAGGACGGCGCGAAATGCAGGCGCGAAATATCCACTCCGTTTTCGGCGCAGAACTGCTTTGAGATTATGAGGCAGTGATAGCTCACTTCCGTATCGCTCGTTACGCGATGCACGGCGTCCGAGTCGATGACGGCAAGCATCCCTGCGCTTATTTCCACATGACGGCGGTTGCAGAGCAGTATGCCGCTTCCGCTTGTGACGCAGAGCAGCTCAAGGCTGTCATGCCAGTTTCCGCGGTAGCGCTGTCCCGCGCTCACCGTGTCGTAATGATATATGAAGGGGAGAAGCGGCTCGCTCCATTTGTGTATTTCGATGATTTCTCTCTCTGAGGCGGGTAGGTATTGTTCCATTTTTTCCTCTCTGCTTTATAAAGCAATATTGTGTTAAATTATAGCAATTTTATTGCTTGAATTTTAGGGAAAATCGCCTTAAAATTAACTTAAAAGCACCTTTAAACCGATTATAACAGGTTCAGGGCAATTTTGCAATATTTTTTTATATAAAGAAAGGATTTTGCGTCATGTATGATTTTAAAATCGGCGCGATGGCGGAGTCATTCAGGCTCGATACCCTTGACGGAATCAGAAAGGCAGCCGAAGTAGGCGCGCAGGGCGTACAAATGTATGCAAGCCGCGGTGAGAACTCGCCGTGGACGATGACGGCGGAGCGAAAAAGGGCTCTTATCCGCACGGTAAGAGAAAACGGGCTTGTTTTTTCCGCGATATGCGGAGATCTCGGGCAGGGATTCGGAGACCGCGCGCGCAATGCGGAAAACATTGAAAAATCAAAGCGCATTGTGGACCTTGCGCTTGAACTTGGCTCGAACATTGTCACAACCCACATCGGCGTTGTTCCGTCAGAGCCTGAGCATGAGCGCTACAAAATCATGCAGGAGGCGTGCCGTGCTCTTGCCGAATACGCCGACGGCGTCGGCGCGCGTTTTGCCGTTGAAACGGGACCTGAGGAGGCAAAAACATTGCGCGCCTTTCTCGATTCGCTCGGCTCAAAGGGAGTTTCGGTAAACTTTGACCCGGCGAACCTTGTGATGGTGGTCGGCGACGACCCGGCGGAGGCTGTTCGTACTCTCGGAGGCTATATCGTTCACACGCACGCAAAGGACGGGGTGATGCTGAAACGCACAAATCCCGAATATATATATAAAATTTCCGAGATTCCTCCGGAGCTGCGCGGCGAGACATTTTTCCGTGAAGTGCCGCTCGGAGAGGGAAGCGTTGATTTTGATTCGTACCTTGCGGCGCTTGACGATATAGGATACCACGGCTTTCTCACGATAGAGCGCGAGGTCGGAAGCAATCCTGAGCAGGATATTCGTACCGCCGTCGGCTTTCTCAAAGATAAAATCGGAAGATAACGGAGGAAAAGGACATGGAAAAAATAAAAATCGGCATAATCGGAACCGGAAACATCGCCCGTCACCACATAAAATCGTACCTTTGCAATCCGAATACGGAGGTATATGCATTCTGCGACATAGACGAGGGGAGACTTAAGGAAGCGGGAGAGGAGTTTGGAATTACCCGCCTTTACACAAATCTTGACGAGATGTTAAGGTTAACGGAGCTTGACGCTTTGAGCGTCTGCACCTGGAACAGCGCGCACGCCGAGTGTACGATAAAGGCGCTTGACGCCGGAAAGCACGTGCTCTGCGAGAAGCCGATGGCAACGACGCTCGAGGACGCCGAGAGAATGAAAGAGGCGGCGGAGCGTAACGGAAAGCTGCTTATGATAGGCTTTGTGCGCCGCTTCGGAGACGACATGAAGATAATCCGCGACTATGCGGAAAAGGGCTATTTCGGCGACCTATATTATGCAAAGGCTACATATCTGCGTCGCAACGGAAATCCCGGAGGTTGGTTTGGGGAGAAGGCGCGCTCGGGCGGAGGACCTCTTATCGACCTTGGCGTGCACGTCATTGACTTTGTGCGCTGCGTCATGGGAAATCCTCATGCGACGTCCGTATACGGAAGCACATATCAGAAGCTCTTTGCAAGAAACAATATAAAGACCCCGAAGGGATATGTCAGCCGCAGTGCAACGGCTCATGACATCTGCGACGTGGAGGACCTTGCGTCGGCAATGGTGAGATTTGACAACGGCGCAACGCTTCAGATTGAGACCAGCTTCAGTCTCAACACCGAAAAGGACGAGGGAAAGATACAGCTTTTCGGCGACAAAGCCGGGCTTTGCCTTGACGGCGAACTCAGGTTTTTTACCGAAGCAAACGGTTATATGACCGATGTGAAGGTAATTGCCGACGCGTCAATGCACTTTGAAAAGATATTTCAAAGGGAGATAGACCATTTTGCGGACTGCATACGTACAGGCGCAGAGTGCATATGTCCCGCCGAGGACGGAGTGGAGCTTATGCGTATTCTCACGTCTGTTTATGCGTCGGCGGAGACGGGGCATGAGGTCGCTTTGAGATGAAAATTTCCGTTTCTTCATATTCATACAGTCAGTATCTGAGAGACGGCAGGCTCACGCAGCTTGATATTGTGAAAAAGGCGGCAGAATCCGGTTTTGAGGGAATAGAATTTACCGAGATAAGACCGCGTGAGGATGCGGCGTATGAAGAAAGGCTTGACTTTGCCGAAAAGATACGCAGGGAAGCGGAAAAATACGGCATAAGCATTGTCGCGTATGACGTAGGAGCCAATCTTTACCATGAAAGTGCAGAAGAATGTACGGCGGAAGTCGAGAGGGTGTGCCGTGAGATTGACATTGCTTCTTTGCTCGGCGCTCCTCTTGTGAGACATGACGTATGCTATTCCGTCTGCCACGGCGGGAGGGTGCGCAGTTTTGACGCAATGCTGTCTGTAATTGCGCAGAGCGCACGTCAGATAACGGAATATGCGCTCGGAAAAGGTATTCGCACATGCAGTGAAAACCACGGATACGTCGCGCAGGACAGCGACCGCGTTGAACGCCTTTTAAGTGCCGTGGCGCATGAAAACTACGGGCTTCTTGTTGACATCGGCAATTTTGCCTGTGCCGACGAGGATTCCGCCTCTGCCGTTTCCCGCCTTGCACCATATGCTTTTCACGTTCATGCAAAGGATTTTAAGATTACTCCGTTTGGCGAATATACCGAGGCGCAGGGAATTATTTCGCGCGGCTGCAATCTGCTTTGCGGCTGTGTTATCGGAGAGGGAGACATTCCGGTTGCCCGGTGCCTTGCCATTCTTAAAAGAGCGGGGTATAACGGATTTGTCACCGTTGAATATGAGGGAAGCGAGGACTGCCTCTGCGGAATCGCAAGAGGAAAAGCAAATCTCGAAAAATATATCTGACGGAAAAATTGCCTCTCCGCGCTTTAAAACGGCGGAGAGGCAATTGCTTATTTTTTCGCGCACTGCGCAAGATATGCAAGACAGATAAAGAAAAATGGAGTGGACGCGCAGGCGCTTATGCCGAAGATGGCGCATACGGCGTAGGAAAGAACGCCGCCCGCCGCCGCAAGGTCGGCGGGGCTTTTTTCTTTTCTTCCGAGGAAAGAGACAAGCGCCGATATTATAAGTCCGATATATGCGGCAAGGGCGAAGATTCCCGAGCCGTAAAGAATGTTCAGATACTCATTATGTGCCGCGTCGATTACGGCTTCTATAACGATTCCCGTTTCCGCGTCTGTGCGCGTAAAGGGGGCAATGTCTGAAAAAATAAGCGTATCGGGACCGTGCCCGAGGAGAATATGAGAAGGCGTTCTTGAAATGACCTCTCTCCATATGCGAATCCTGCCCGAACCGAAGCTTTCGCTTATTCTGCCGTGCAGTATCTCATGCGCTTCATGTAAAACGCCGCTTCCGGCGTCGAAAAAGAATATAAGCACTGCCGCGACGACAAAAAATGCGAAAAGAAACAGCACCGCAAACTTTCTAAGTCTTTTCGGCAGGGCAAAAGGAAGCACGGCGACAGTTCCGAGAAGAACGCCCGCATAGCCGAGCAGTACGTGCATAAAGGCGAGCACCGCAATTGAGGAAAGGAGCGGAATGAGAAGCAGAAACCGCGTCAAGCCCCTTCCTTTTACGATAAGGAAAAAAAATACCGGAATCGCGACGCAGAAAAATGCGGCGAGAAGGTCTGTGTTTCCTATTGTTCCGAGTTGGGCGTTTGCATAAAGTGTTCCCGCGTCATAATATGTCATGCCGTCGGGGTAAAGTCCGAGCGGATTTTTGCCCGCGAGCTGAAGCAGAGCGATAAAATTCTGGAGTGTGACGGCTGAGGCAAAAGCGCCGATAAGGAGCTTGTCTGCGCGCCCCGTGTGCGATACGAGAATGAACACAATGACAAAGAGCGACGCGGTAAGCGCCCCGTCGTATCTTCCGGCGCCTATGACGGTGGAGGGAAAATGGGGAGAGACGAGGGCGGAGAGCCACACGAAAAAAAGGTATACAAGCGCGATGCGGTCAGGCCATGTAAAAAAGGCAAAAAGCTCACGAAATTTTTTCGGCTTTGCTTCTCCGATGAGAAGAAGCTCGGCGCAGGCAAGCAAAAAAATGATGATATATGCGCCGCTTATGGCGGCAAAGGCTTTGAATTTTGCCTCTGAAATCGCGCCGTAGCCTTCGGTTCCGGTCCATAGAAGAAAAAAGGTCGAGATGACAAGAAGGTATGCCGAGGTAAGTATCGGCAGAATACCTGTTTTTCCTTTTTTTGCTTTCACAGGCGTTTTTTTCATGCTTTTCCCCTCCGCGGCAAAATTATAATTATATTTTAACAGAGAAATCCGGATTTGTCACCTGTTTTGAGAAAAAAACGGGATTTTGTCCCGAAAGACGCTTGAAAAGGGTAAAAAGCGCCGTTTGAAGCAAGGCATAAGGCACAGGAGAGCGGAAGAAACAAAGGGCGGCTCGATTGCGGCGCGAAATATGCTGAAATAAAGGATATTCGGGGTGCGAAAGACATTCTTTTTTGCTTTAAAACCCTTGACAAAAAGGAAAAGGTCGGTTATAATGGGGCAAAGACACAGTGCGCCGCGGAAAGGGTCTTTTCTGCGGCGCTTTTACTGTCCTGCCGCTTTATTTTATCTTTGAGAGGTGATGCTATGAGTAAAGTTACTGAAGAATTCGGTTCTATGGTCTTTGACCTCACGACGATGCGCGAAAGACTTCCGCGCGAAACCTTCAAACAGGTGCAGAGAACGCTTTCCTCCGGCAAGCGTCTTGATATCGAAACGGCAAACATAATCGCCAACGCCATGAAAGACTGGGCAATCGGCAACGGAGCAACGCATTTCACCCACTGGTTTCAGCCGATGACGGGCATGACCGCAGAAAAGCACGACAGCTTTATCGAGCCGGCGGCAGACGGAAGAGTTATAATGGAATTTACCGGCAAGGAGCTTGTGCGCGGCGAGCCGGACGCGTCCTCATTCCCCTCCGGCGGACTTCGCGCCACGTTTGAGGCAAGAGGATATACCGCGTGGGATCCGACATCCTTTGCCTTTATAAAGGACAACACGCTTTATATTCCGACCGCCTTTTGCTCATACGGCGGAGAGGCGCTTGACAAGAAAACCCCCCTTTTGCGTTCGATGGAGGCGCTCGGACGAGAAGCGCTGAGAATCGTGCGGCTGTTCGGCAACGCCGATGTAACATCGGTGCGTCCGACGGTGGGCGCGGAGCAGGAATATTTTCTTGTTGACATGGAGGATTACAAGCGCCGTCCCGACCTTATATATACGGGGCGCACCCTTTTCGGCTCAAAAGCGCCGAAAGGACAGGAGCTTGATGACCATTATTTCGGAAACATAAAACCGAGAGTAAAAGAATTTATGGCGGAGCTTGACGAGGAGCTTTGGAAGCTCGGCATACCCGCAAAGACCGAGCATAACGAGGTTGCTCCCGGTCAGCACGAGCTTGCGCCCATATTTGAGACGACCAATATTGCGACCGACCACAATCAGCTTACGATGGAGCTTATGCAGCGCATTGCGCGCCGTCACGGCATGGTGTGCCTTCTGCACGAGAAGCCCTTTGAGGGCGTGAACGGCTCCGGCAAGCACAACAACTGGTCTCTTTCGACAAATATCGGCGCAAATCTGCTTGAACCCGGAGACACTCCTTTTGAAAACGCTCAATTTTTGATTTTCCTTACCGCAGTTATACGCGCGGTGGACGAATATCAGGAGCTTTTGCGCATTTCGGTAGCCTCGGCGGGCAATGATCACCGCCTCGGCGCAAACGAAGCGCCTCCCGCCGTTGTTTCCATGTTCCTCGGAGACGAGATCTCCGCACTGCTTGACGCGATTGAAAAAGAGGACGAATACGGCGCGAAGGACACGGAAATGATGAAAATCGGCGTGCACGTTCTTCCGAAATTCCCGAAGGACTCAACCGACCGCAACCGCACATCGCCCTTTGCCTTTACCGGCAACAAGTTTGAGTTCCGCATGCTCGGCTCTTCTGCTTCAATTGCGGATACGAATGTCGTAATAAACACCGCCGTCGCGGAAGTGCTCCGCGAATTTGCGGACGAGCTTGAAAATGCGGAGGATTTCGGCAGTACGCTGAGGGTCCTTATCCGCAGAACAATAAAAGAGCACAAAAGGATTCTTTTCAACGGCAACGGATACGATGACTCATGGCCTTACGAGGCGGAAAGACGCGGACTTTCAAATCTCAGAACCACTCCGGACGCGCTCGACCATTATCTTGATGAGAAAAACGTAAATCTGTTTACGAAGAACCGTATCTTCAGTCTGCCGGAGCTTAAAGCGAGATACGAAATACATCTCGAACGCTACGCAAAGGTGCTCAGCATAGAGGCAAGAACGATGGTGACAATGTCTCGGGGGCTTATTATGCCTGCCGTTTCCTCCTGCATGGGCGCGCTTGCGTCAAATGCAAATAACGCGTCATCTCTCGCCGCACTTCCGTATACATATGAAAAGAAAACGACGGAAAAGCTCGGAGCGCTTGCGGAGAAAATATACAGCCTTACAGAGGAGCTTGAGCGCGTTAATGAGGAGACTCTTGCCATATCTGACGGCAGTGAACGCGCACATGCGTACTGCGACCGCGTTCTCCCGCTTATGAACGGACTTCGCGCGGCTGCCGACGAGGCAGAGCTGCTTCTTCCGGCAGATAAACGCCCTTTCCCGGGCTACGGAAAGCTGCTTTTCGGTGAACAATAATTTTTTATAATACACAGGAGAAAAAAATGAAATTTCAGCTTCTTAAAGATGAATATTGGTGGGGCGGTACAATAAAAGACGCCGAAAAAATGCCTTTCGGCTCGGAATCCGTTTACAAGGTCGATTTGCTGCGCGATAAGCGTACCCAGACCGCACCGCTGTTCCTTTCAAGCAAGGGAAGATACCTCTGGAGCGAGGAGCCTTTTATCATTTCCTTTGACCGCGGCGCGGTTTCCGTCGAGTCGGAATACCCCGTCACGCTTGTGGAAGCGGGAAGCACTCTGCGCGACGCATATCTTGCCGCAATGAAAGCGCATTTCCCCTTTGCGGAGGGAACACATACCCCGCGTGAGTTCTATGAGCACCCTCAGTTCAACACCTGGATGGAGCTTATCAAGAATCAGAACCAAAAAGATATCCTGAAATACGCGCACGAAATCGTCGAGCACGGCTATACCCCCGGAATCCTTATGATAGACGGCGGCTGGCAGAAGGCGCAGGGCGTATGGGAGTTCAATCACGACCTTATACCGGACCCCAAGGCAATGGTGGATGAGCTTCACTCGCTCGGCTTTATCGTTCTTATCTGGGTCAGCCCGTTTATCTGCCCCGAGGGAGATCCCTTCCTTGAGCTTTGCGCGGAGCGCTCCTCCGAAAACGTTGCGGGCGCGAAAAAGCTTGACTGCCTGCTCCGCAACAAGGACGGAGACGTTTCGATTCAGCACTGGTGGAGCGGCTTCGGCGCTATCCACAACTTTACTCTCCCCGCTGACAGGGCGCACATGGGCGACCAGCTCGACGCGCTCATGGAAAAATACGGGTTTGACGGTTTCAAGTTCGACGGCGGCGCGTACAACCCCTCGACCTTCATAAACGGCACGGAATTTTACGGAGGAGTTTCCCTTGCCGAGCTTAACATCGCGTGGATAAACTTTGCTTCGACTTACCGTTTCCATGAGGTCAAGGACACATGGAAGCAGGGCGGAAAAGCCGTTATACAGCGCCTTGTCGATAAAAATCACGCATGGAAGGGCAACGGCCTTGATTGTCTCATTCCTCACGGCTGCTTTGCCGGACTCATCGGAAGCCCGTTTATCTGCCCCGACATGGTAGGCGGCGGCGAATGGACGGCATTCGTATACGGAAAGCATGATGAGGAGCTGTTCCTGCGCATGGCGGAGTGCTCCGCACTCTTCCCGATGGTGCAGTTCTCGTCTCTGCCTTGGCGTCATCTTTCGGAGAAGGCGCAAGAGGTCTGCCTTGATATGGCGCATCTGCATGAACGTATGTACCCCGAGATCGAGAAGATACTGACCAATGCCGAACAGACCGGCCAGGATGCCGACAAGAATGCCCGCGAGGACGATCCAGAGCGCGAGCAAGCCAATCTCGCTGATTGGATATCCCAGCAGCATGAAATCCCCGGAATCGATAGGCGTGGCGATAATTCGTCAGGCGGCGATGTGCGCTAAATCCACGTCGCTGTC
>JBJFAQ010000065.1:0-6497 GCA_051887995.1 Eubacteriales bacterium | reverse complement strand
CACGCCGAATGAGATAAAGCGGGCGGGCTTCGACGCATATTTCGTTGACCACACCGCGGGCGTGTATCCGACAGCCGCGTCCGGCTCGCCGTGGAATGCGGCGGGAATAGGCGTAAAGGGCGACCTTATTGCCGATTTGAACGAGGATTTGGCGGCTGAGCAAAAGGCCAGAGTGACCTATGACAACATCCTGCGCCTGAGTGACGACCCCGACGTGAACGACGTAATCAGATACCTGCGCGAGCGCGAGATCGTACACTACCAGCGTTTCGGTGAGGGACTGAGACTTGCGCTGGAAAAGCTGGACAGCACAAACTTCTATGCCGTGAACCCATCATTTGATTAATACCCGTTTGCCGCCGAAGTTTTCGGCGATATAATTCTTGAAAAAAAGGACGGCGGATATGCCGTCATAGAAGACTATTCGGAGGTGTTTGAAAATGCCTGAAATAAATCAGAATATTCCGAAAAGAATACTTTCTTCGCTTCTTTCGTCGGTATCTGCGGGCGTTGTGCCGCGAAGCGGCGCGCCGTATATCGCCATTGGCAGAAAAGACGAGATTGAAGCTCTGCTTTCCGACCTTGAGGCCGTGAGCGAGGGTTGCGGAACGATGCGCTTCCTTATCGGACGGTACGGCAGCGGAAAGAGCTTTCTCATGCAGCTCATACGCGGCTATGCGCTTGAGCGCGACTTTATTACGGCCGACGCCGATCTTTCCCCCGAAAGAAGGCTTTACGGAAGCGGAGGGAGCGGAATTGCAACATACAGAGAGCTTATAAAGAACATGGCGTCCAAGTCCTCGCCTGACGGCGGTGCGCTTCCGAAGATAATCGCACGCTGGATAGATTCGCTAAAAGCCGGTTTGCTTGGCTCTCAAACGGGCGAGGAAAATCAGTCGTTTGAGCTTGCGCTGAAGCGCGAGATTCTCTCGGCGCTCCGTGACATAGAAGGGCTTGTCGGCGGCTTTGATTTTGCGCGTGTTATGAGCGAATACTATAAAAACTACTGCGACGGAAACGACGAAGGAAAAAGCGCGTGCCTGCGCTGGCTCAGAGGCGAATATACCACTAAGTCCGAGGCAAGAAACACGCTCGGATTCTCGGTTTCGGTCATTATTGATGATGACAACTGGTATGATTTTATCAAGATATGGGCGTCTCTTGTGCGCAAGATGGGTTACCGCGGACTTGTCGTTTTCATCGACGAATGTGTGAATCTTTATAAAATCACGCACCGTGTCTCGAGAGAAAATAACTATGAAAAAATTCTCTCAATGTTCAACGACACGCTTCAGGGACGTGCTGAAGGGCTTGACATTATTCTCGGCGGCACGCCGCAGTTTCTTGAGGATACAAGGCGCGGGCTTTTCAGCTACGAGGCACTTCGCAGCAGGCTTTGCGACAGCCGTTTTGCGCTCGGCGGATATAAGAACCTCATAGGACCTGTCATCAGGTTACGCCGTCTCAGCGACGAGGAGCTTTTCGCGCTGCTTGACCGTGTTACAATGCTTTATGCCCGCAATTATTCATGGACACCGCGCATTTCGGACGAAGAGATGCAGCAATTTCTTTCTATATGCCTTGAAAAAGCGGGTGCGGATTCGATGATAACCCCGCGCGAAATGCTGCGCGACTATATGACGGTGCTTAACATTCTTATGCAAAATCCGGACGTGTCTTTTTCGGATATAGTCGGAAGCGGTGTGGTTACACTGAAGCATGATGAGGAGGAAGAGGAGAGTAAAGAAATTCCGATTTCGGAAAAAAGACCGTCTTTTGACCCCGATGACATTGTTTTTTGAACGTTTATATTGACATATTTTGTCAAAAAATGTATAATATATATGGTTTAAGGTCAGGAATAGCAAAAACGGCGGAGTTTTCAAACCGCTTTTGCTCCTGATACGGCCTTTTTTACAAAGATGCGGAAAAACGCACAAAATAAGTTAACGAGCTTTTTTGCACTCTGAAAAGACAATGCCGCCTCCGTGCGGCAGAAAAAATAAAGAAGGTAGAATAAATGGGCTTGTTTTACAGGAAACCGTTTGCCATAGCATGCGCGCTGTTTCTTGTCTCATGCGCGTCAGGACACTTCTTTCTGTGGAAGACGGATTTTCTTCTCGCCTTTTTGCTCTTTTTCGCTTTTTTGCTATGCTGTATTATACATTTTGCCGCGGCAAAGCACTTTTTGCGCCTGTCTGCTCTCGCCATAATTATTATTCCGGTTTTTCTCGGATTTCTGTGTCAGGGAGCATATAAACGTCATATCGAACACGACATAATGTCATATATATCATCTGAAAAAGTCGAGATTGAGTATGTGGTTCTCTCTCGGCTTTTTTCTTATGAATACGAAACCGGCTTTGAAGTCAGATGTGAAGAAATAGACGGAAATGAGACAAACATAAAAATGATTCTCGTTTCTCCTTACCGGTCTGACGCTCAAAAAGGCTTTCGGATACGCTCAACCGCTGTTCTTTCCGATTTTGAAAACGACGGATATTTCAATGAAAAGAGCTACTATAATTCAAAGGGCTTCTATATTCTCGGAGAAGAGGAGGAAGCTTCATATACCGTTCTTGAAGAGGACGCAGGCGTTCCCGGATCATGGCTCAGTGATTTGAACGACATGGCGGGAGGCTTGTTTGAGAAAAATATGAGCAAAAGTGCGTCCGCACTGTACAGAGCGGTTTTCCTCGGCGACAAATCAGGGCTCTCACCGTCGGTTAAATTGGATTTTAAACGTACCGGCACATATCATCTTCTGGCGCTGAGCGGAATGCATCTTGCGGTGATTTCCCGCATGCTTGAATCTGTCATGATACGAATACGCATAGGAAAGAAGCGCAGATATATGCTCCTTCCATGCTTTATTGTGTTTTACGCGGCTTTTACGGGCTTCAGCCTTTCGGTCGTAAGGTCGGCGCTTATGCTGTGCGCGTCGTATCTCGCTTATCTTGTAAGGGCAGGAAGGGACAAGCTGACTTCTTTGTTTTTCGCAGGCGCACTTATATGTCTCATCTCTCCCGCTTCGGTATCAGACATCGGGCTGTGGCTTTCTTTCTTCGCAACCTTCGGAATAATCATATCCGATTTTTACTGCGGATATCTGTGCGTTGTCATACGAAAGCTGAAAAACAGAAAACCCAGACGTTTTCTGCGGATTGCTTCTGCCGATATTGCGGCTTCCGTTTCCGCGGCGCTTATGACCCTGCCGTTTACATGGGCGTCATTTGGCAAGATATCGTGGATAGGTCCGGCGGCAACACTCATTCTTACACCTCTGATTTCTGTTATGCTTACGCTTGCACCCGTATATTTGCTTTCGTCGGCAACCTTCCTTTCCACACTTGTCGCGCCTGCCTTAGAAAAGATGGCTGATGCGGTTCTTTACATAGCGGGTACACTGTCGGATAAGCGGCAGATATACGTTTCGATACGCTATTTGTTTGTACCTTGGTTGCTTGCGCTGTTTGCGGTTGTCTTTCTTGTGCTTCTTATTGTAAGATTAAAGAAAAAACTCATCATTCCCGCCGCCGCACTTGCCTTTATTGCCGTATTTTCGGTTTTTGAGTATACTTTTATCACAGAAAAGATTACGGATATTACTTATATGCACAGCGGAAATAACGAATATTTTGCGGTGTCAGACAGAGGGCATCATGTGCTTGTAGATGTTTCGGACGGATCGTTTTCAAAATTGTACTCTGCTTCACAGAAGACCTCCGAATACGGGTACAGCGAGATAGATGTTCTTGTTTTGACGCATTTGCATAAGAAACACGTGATTTCGCTTACAAAACTTGCGGCGCGCGAAAAGATATATGAGGTGTGGATCCCGTCTCCGATAAATGAAACGGAAAGAGCCACCGCGCTTTCTGTCGTTGATGCGGCGGAGAAAGCGGGCATAAAAGCCGTCATATATAAGTCCGGATGCGAGATGGTATTGCTTGACAACAGCGTAATGACGCTCGACCGCGCTTATATCAGCCGTTCGACGCATCCCGTAATTTCGATTTCAGTGAGCGGGAACGTAAATGTCCTATATTTAAGCTCTTCATATCCGGATTATTCCACCGATTATCTGTCGTCCGAATCAGTAATCATAGGAGCTCACGGACCTGTCTGCAAAAACGAATATCTGATTCCGATTGGAGATGAAACATCTGTTGTTTCCGTTGCAGACGAAGAATTGGTGTCTTATGCAAGAGTCGAGGACAAGCCCGATAATATTCTACTGATGAAAAACACAAGCCTGCTTACCCTGAGAAAAGTGTACTGATTCACATACGTCAGCGGAACGTCATATCCTTATAGCGGACAGAAAGGAGTGACAGTTCTGAAAAAGCCATTTGTTATGTCTGTTATCGGCGGAGACAGCAGACAACTTTATATAGCGGAATTATTGAAAGACCGGAATATCGACCTGCGCTATTATGGTGTGGCGGCAGAGGGCGCCGAGAACACGTGCGGTACGCCGGAGGAGGCCATCGCAGGATGCGACGCAGTCCTTCTGCCTCTTCCGGTGACGCGGGACGGATATCGCCTTAATATGTCAGGTGACTTGTTTTTTTTCGATTTTGCCCGCATGATTTCTCCGGGCACTTTTGTTTTTGCCGGCATGATTCCGCCCTCCTTCAAAGATTTTCTTGAGCAGAGCGGTATAAAATACTATGATTATTTTGAAAGCCGGCGTTTGCTCTGGGACAACGCCGATATAACCGCGGAAGGTGCGGTCTCGCTTCTTATGCGCGAACTGCCGAAAACGGTGCGGGGAGCCGAGATACTTGTTTGCGGTTTCGGCAGAATCGGGAAACTGCTGGCGGGAAAGCTCACTTCGCTCGGAGCTTCCGTGACCGTAGCCGCGCGGCGCGATGACGACCTTTTACTTGCCGAGAAGTGCTTCGGAGTAAAAACAGACCCGATAAATTACAGGCGAATCGGCACGTTTGACCTGTCAAAGGACTACGACGCGGTGCTCAATACCGTTCCGAGCTGGATTTTTGACGAAAGCAACGCGCCCCTGCTCAGAAAGACAATATATATAGAGCTTGCATCGTCGCCGTACGGCGGAGAGACGGAGTTTATGCGCAAAAACTGCGCAAAGTATATAATGGCGGCGGGACTGCCCGGAAAATACGCGCCGAGAGAAGCGGCGCGCGCTATCGTACACTCCCTTCTGAACTATTTATCCGAGGAGGGGAAAGACACTTGATAGGGTACGCTTTATGCGGTTCATTCTGCACCTTTTCAAAGTCTCTTGCACAGCTTGAGGTACTGAAAAACTGCGGATATGATATACTTCCCATTATGAGCGAAAATGCATTTTCGACCGACACGCGGTTCTGGAATGCCGAAGATTTCAGAAAGAAGGTCGAGGATATATGCGGTAAAGAAATTGTTCATACAATAGTTGAAGCCGAGCCGCTCGGACCTAAAATCCAGCTTGACGCACTCATTATTTCTCCGTGCACAGGCAACACGCTCGCAAAGATTGCCTCCGGAATCACCGACACGTCGGTTACTATGGCTGCAAAAGCACACCTTCGCTGCGACAGACCGCTTGTACTTGCACTTGCATCAAACGATGCGCTGTCGTCAAATCTTCGCAACATAGGAGTGCTTCTGCAAAAAAAATGCGTATATTTTGTCCCGATGATTCAGGACGATCCGGGGAAAAAGCCTCATTCTCTCGTCGCGGATTTTTCACTTGTCGGAAAGACGCTTGACATGGCGTTTGAGGGAAAACAGATAAGAAAAATATTTGTCTGAGCCTTGACAAATGTGTAAAGAAATATTAGAATAGAATGGCAAAAAAGAAAGGAGTACTGATATGAAAATAGGTGCGCAGTTATTCTCGGTTCGTGATTATGCCAAAACGCTTGACGATTTTGAAGAAACTCTGAAAAAAATAGCCGATATCGGATATACGTCGGTTCAGGTTTCGGGTACATGCGATTATGAGGCGGATTGGCTTTGCGAAAAGCTGAAGGAAAACGGTCTTACATGCGATCTTACTCATTTTAAATTTGAAAAAATGATGGCAAATCCTGCAGAGGTTGCCGATTTTCACAGTAAATTCGGCTGCAAATACATCGGTGTAGGATGCATGCCTCATATTTGGGAGAAAGATTGCGACATCGTCGAGTGCTGCAAGGATTTTGCTGAGAATGCCTCAACAGTTGCAAAAGTTTTCAAAGAAAAAGGCGCGCTTCTTATGTATCATAACCACCAGCGCGAATATTTTTATGAAATCGACGGCATGAACCTCATGGAATACCTCGCGGATCGCTTTGCGCCCGATGAGCTTGGATTTACGCTCGACACGCATTGGGTTGCCGCCGGAAATCACAAGCCTCTTGAGGAAGTGCGCCGCCTTGCGGGCAGACTGCCTTGCGTTCACTTCAAAGACCTTGTTTTTACCCTTGAAGGCGAGAAGCGCTTTGCTCCGGTCGGAGAGGGAATAATCGAATTTGAGCCTATTATTTCAGAGCTTG
>JBJFAQ010000064.1:0-6603 GCA_051887995.1 Eubacteriales bacterium | reverse complement strand
TATCGACCTCTATCACAAGATGCTCGATCAGAATTCCGAAAAGCCGCTGTACGTGCTGCATGACGGTCCTCCCTTCTCTAACGGCAATATCCACATGGGTACCGCGATGAACAAGATTCTGAAGGACTTCATAAACAAATCAAAGCACATGATGGGCTACCGCGTTCCGTATATTCCCGGCTGGGACAACCACGGCATGCCTATTGAGAGCGCGATTATAAAGAAAAACAAAATCGACCGCAAAAAGATGTCGATTCCGGAATTTCGTGACGCCTGCCATGAGTTTGCCCAGAACTTTGTCGATATTCAGAGAGAGCAGTTTATTCGCCTCGGCGTCAGCGGCGACTGGAAGAATCCTTATCTCACAATGAATCCCTCCTTTGAGGCACGCGAGGTCAAGGTTTTCGGTGAAATGTTCAAAAAGGGCTATATTTACAAAGGACTCAAGCCCGTTTACTGGTGCCCGCACGATGAAACCGCGCTTGCGGAAGCCGAAATCGAATACAAGGACATCAAATGTACCTCTATATATGTAAAATTCAAGGTAAAGGACGATCTCGGCAAGCTGAAAGGCATCTGCGACCTTGACAATACCTATTTTGTCATCTGGACGACAACCACCTGGACTCTGCCCGGAAACCTTGCCATTGCGCTTCATCCCGATGAAGAATACTCTGTCGTAAAGGACAAAAACGGACTTTGCTATATCGTCGCGTCTCCGCTTGTCTCAAAGACAATGGCTGCGGGCGGTATTTCCGAATATGAGATTATTGCAGCTCTGCGCGGCAGAGAATTTGAATACATGAAGGCTTATCATCCGTTCCTTGACCGTGAAAGCCTTATTGTAAACGCCGATTATGTCACAATGGAAAGCGGTACGGGCTGCGTTCACACCGCACCGGGATTTGGCGCTGACGACTATGTCACCGGTTGCCGCTATAAAATGGATATCATTGTCCCCGTTGACGACAAGGGCTATCAGACCTCGGACGCAGGCAAATTTGCCGGTATGTACTACGAGGAATCAAACGATGCCATTCTCGCCGAACTTAAGGACAGCGGAGCACTTTTCGCCTCCGAGGAAATCATGCACCAGTACCCACACTGCTGGCGTTGCAAGCACCCTATAATTTTCCGCGCCACACCTCAGTGGTTCTGCTCGGTCGATGCCTTCAAGGACGCCGCCGTCAAAGCATGCGATGACGTTCAGTGGCTTCCCGCGTGGGGCAAGGACCGCATCATCTCCATGGTAAAAGAACGTGCCGACTGGTGCATTTCAAGACAGCGTCACTGGGGGCTTCCGATTCCCGTATTCTACTGCGAGGACTGCGGAAAACCCGTCTGCACTCCCGAAACCATCGAAAAAGTCTCCGAAATTTTCGGAAAAGAGGGCTCCAACGCTTGGTATCTAAAAGAGACAAACGAGCTTATCCCGAATGGATTTGTCTGCCCGCACTGCGGCGGTGTTCACTTCACAAAGGAAACCGACACGCTTGACGGTTGGTTTGACTCCGGCTCCTCGCATTTTGCCGTGCTTGAGGACGCGGGGCTTCCTCCCGTTGCCGACCTCTATCTTGAGGGCGCGGATCAGTACCGCGGTTGGTTCCAGTCTTCTCTGCTCACCGCAGTAGGCGCTTCCGACAACGGCGCGCCCTTCAAAACCGTCCTTACTCACGGATGGGTAGTTGACGGCGAGGGACGCGCAATGCACAAGTCTCTCGGCAACTCTGTCGCTCCCGAAGAAATGGTGTCAAAGTACGGCGCCGATATAGTTCGCCTTTGGGTTGCATCGAGTGACTATCAGGTTGATGTACGTGTTTCCGATTCTATTTTCAAGCAGCTTTCCGAAGCATACCGCAAAATAAGAAACACCGCCCGCATCATCATGGCAAATCTCGGCGATCCCGAAACGGACTTTGACCCAAACAAGGATATGCTTCCCCCGGATAAGCTCTTTGAAATCGACAAATGGGCGCTTTCCGAGCTTAACACGCTTGTTAAGACCTGCCGCAAGGCATACGAAGACTTCCAGTTCCATGTTGTATATCACGAAGTAAACCGCTTCTGCACCATAGTGCTTTCAAAGCTCTATATTGATATTACAAAAGACCGTGTCTATGTCGAGAAAAAGGATTCGGAGGGACGCCGCGCGGCTCAGACGACAATGTTTATCCTGCTCAGCTCTCTCACACGCCTCATTGCGCCCATGCTCTCCTTCACCGCGGAGGAAATATGGAAAGCAATGCCTCATCTATCCTCAGAGCGCAGGGAAAGCGTGTTCCTTAATCCCATGCCGGAGTACGAGGAAAAATACGAGTTCGAGAACATCGAGGCACACTGGAACAAGCTCTTTGACCTCCGTGACGACATTATGAAAGCGCTTGAAGAAGCCCGTGCCGCAAAGAAAATCGGAAAGTCTCTCGACGCGAAGGTCACAATCTATTCCGAAGACCCCGAAATCTCCGCAACGCTTGAGAGCTTTGGAGATACGCTCAGAGAAGTATTTATCGTTTCCGGAGTAACACTCTTCGGCGAAAAAGCTCCAGACAGCGCATTTACAGATACCGATTCCGGAATCGGAGTGCTCGTTGAGGGCGCCGACGGCAAGAAGTGTGACCGTTGCTGGTCATACTCAACGGACTATACCGAAACCGAAGAGGACGGCTGTGTCTGTGCCCGCTGCCGCCGTATTCTGAAAACTCTCTGAGACCGCTTTACAGTCAAAAATCGGGCGGGAATCCCATTACTTATGTCGGATTCCCGCTCTTTTATCGGAGTTTATCATGATTTTATCAATAATTATTCTGATTGCCGCGATTTTCCTTGACCAGATAACAAAATGGCTTGCCGTTTTGTTTCTTAAGGAAATTGACACGCTTCCGCTGATAAAAAATGTGTTGCATCTGACGTATCTTGAAAACACCGGCGCGGCTTTTGGGATCCTCAAAAACAACAGATGGATATTTCTTGTCGTTTCCGCGGTTGCTATTGTTGCGCTTCTCTTTTATCTTGCAAAGTTCCGCCCGAAAAACAAATGGCTACTCATCGGTCTTTCGTTTATTGTCGGCGGCGGCATCGGAAACATGATTGACCGGCTTCTCCTCGGATACGTCATTGATTTCATTGACTTTAGGCTTATAAATTTTGCTGTGTTCAACGTTGCCGACGCGTTTGTATGCATCGGAGCTGTTCTTGTGATTATTTATGTTTTCTTTTTCTCCGAAAAGGAAAGCAAAAAGGAAAGTGAATCAAAATGACGCATGTACTGACGGTAAGTAATGCCGAAGAAGTACGCACCGATGTTTTTGTTGCGTCTGAGCTTGGGATAACGCGCTCGGCGGCGCAAAAGCTAATAGACGACGGAAATGTTTCTCTTGACGGCAAACCCATTTCAAAAAACCGAAAGCTCACGCATGGGCTGTCTGTTGAGGTGTATGTTCCGGAGGCTGTCCCTTCCGAGGTTCTTCCGGAGGACATTCCGCTCGATATAATTTATGAGGACGACGATCTTCTCGTCATAAACAAGCCGAGCGGCATGGTCGTACACCCCGCCGCGGGTAATCAGAGCGGAACGCTTGTAAACGCCCTGCTCTTTCACTGCGGAAGCTCGCTTTCAGGCATCGGAGGCGTCATACGTCCCGGAATCGTTCACAGGATAGACAAGGACACAAGCGGTCTACTCGTTGTGGCAAAAAACGACAAAACTCACCTTGCCCTCTCGGCACAGCTCAAAGACCACACGATAAGCCGCGTTTATCACGCGATCGCGTGCGGCAATTTCAAAAATGACAGCGGAACGGTAAATGCTCCGATAGGCAGACATCCGACCGACCGAAAAAAAATGGCTGTCATCCGCTCCGGAGCGGGAGCACGCTCCGCCGTGACGCATTATACCGTGCTTGAGCGATTCGGCGCTTTCACTTATATCAGATGCGTGCTCGAAACGGGGCGAACGCACCAGATACGCGTCCATATGGCAAGCATAGGGCATCCGCTGCTCGGAGACGCCGTTTACGGGGGCGCAGGGACAAAATTTGAAGCCTCAAACCGCGCTCTTATAAACGGGCAGTGCCTCCACGCAAAGGAGCTGACATTTATTCATCCTTCGACAGGAAAAAAAGTTGATTTTACCTGCCCTCTGCCTGAGGATTTCACGCTTTTGCTTGAAAAACTGCGCAGAACCTCATTATAAAACACACGCGGACTGCCGAACGTCCGCGTGTGTTCGCTTTTTTACAGTTTTCCGAGCGTCCCGACCGCGTCATCCGCGCAAATGCGTTTTCCGTATTCCCCGACATAAAGCATAAGAGCCGAAACGTCGATACGTTCGGCATATTCAGAAAGAAAAATTCGGCAAATGCGATGTGAATCAGCAGTTTGACCTTGTGAATTTTTTTCTTTCAGATACAAATAATATTTTTGTCCGTCCGAGTACGCTTCGCTTTTCCCGCGGAAAAGGGAGAGGAGCCTGCGGCACGCCCCTATAAGCTGCTCTATCGTTTCAAAGCGGTATGCGCTCTCACTTCTGCTTATGTATGCGGATTTTTCCCGCTCGGCACAGCCGTATCTGAAAATATTGTCCTCCCCCCTACGCTCATTTCCGTTCTTTCCGCGGATGCGGATGTTTTCCTCCGGAAAATCCGCCTCCGCGCTGCGGTCTGCAAAGAGACCGAGTTTTGTTACGTACATTTCACAGCCGCCCGCCTTCGACGGATAAACCTGCACAAAGACCTTCTCGCTCGCCGCATCAAATCCCGTGCGGTGCTTTGCTTCGTCAAGAATACTCCAGAACGCCTTGCGCGTTTCGGTATTATCATAGTCGAGCGTACTGCAGTCGAGCGCGTATGCCTTCATGTCATCCGTTGTCAGCATAATTTTCAGTTTACTGTCACTTATCAGAATCAGTTCCATGTTATACGGCTCCGTCGCGTCCCTTTGCGCGTCGGAGCGATCAGCCCCTTTCAGTTTATTTCCGTGAGAAGCGGACTTTGGTCCGAGGTCACTTTAAATCAGGTTTTTGCTCGCGTTTCTTTTTCCTATTATCCATTATAATCTCCGAATGGTATTTTTGGTACCCCTAAATTTCTGGAAATTTTTTCGGAAATACGTGGTTTTTATACATTTTCTTGACTTAAATTCCATGCTGTGTTAAAATAAACAGAAAGCAATCGTATTTTTCGGAAAGGAGGAGCTATGCGATACAATGTAAACACCGCCGCCGTCGAGATGAGTGCGGACGAACTGTGCGATATGTGTTTCCGGACAGGAAAATGCGGTGTCGGGCGAAGGCCGATGCATGAGAGTGCAAGGCAAAAATGCCGCGACGAACGGGCAAAAGGCAACGCCTTTTTTTCGGCGGATAAAGAATTTTACTGCACCTCCTCCTTTGGAGGAATACACTATGAAGTAAAGGGACGTGCGGACGGGATTGTGAGGCAAAACGGAAAAGTCACGCTCTTTATGGTTCTTCCGGTGCGCGAATATGCCTTCAGAAAACCTCCGGACGCCTTTTTTTCCGCAAAGTGCATATCTCTTGCTCATTTTGCGTGTGAGGAATATGCACTTGACGAAATCACGGCGGAGATTGAAATTTATAATGTTGATTCCGAAAAGAAACGCAGCATAAAAAAGGATTTTTCCGCGTCCGTACTGCGCAGGACGTATCTCGGATACCTTGCAAAAATCGAAAGATTTGCAAAGCTGTGCGTGTCGCGTGAAATGAACCTAAGGCCGTCCGTTGCGGCAATGAAATTTCCGTTTGAAAGAGTAAGAGAAGGTCAGCGCGAGCTTGTCGAGGAAGTCTATCGGACAATTCACGACGGAACGCGTCTTTTTGCGCAGGCTCCGACGGGAATCGGAAAAACGATGTCCGTTCTTTATCCCGCCGTAAAGGCTTCTGCGGCAGGTCTTTGCGGAAAAGTCTTTTATCTTACGGCAAAGGCGAGCACCGGGCGCGAAGCATTTTCCGCCGTTCGTAAAATGTTTGAGGCTGGCGCACAAATCCGCGCCGTTATGCTCTCGTCAAAGGAACAGATGTGCATATGCGATGCGGCAAAGCTCTCCGGACGCAAAATAAGCGACTTCTGCCGCAAAGACAATTGTGAATTTGCCGACGGATATTACAGCCGCGTCTTTGACGCCTTATATGAACTGCTCTCAGGAGCAAACGGATATACGTCCGCGCTTATTTCGGAAACAGCCAAAAAACACCGCGTGTGTCCGTATGAGCTTTCACTTGACGTGAGCGAATACTGTGATGTCATAATCTGCGACTACAATTACGTTTTTGACCCGCAGGTCTCTCTGCGGCGCTATTTTGAGCGCGATTCCGAGGAAAACGCGGAAAAATACGTTTTCCTCATAGATGAGGCGCACAACCTTGCAGACCGTGCGCGGGAGATGTACTCTTCATCGCTTTCACTTCGTCTCTTTGAGACTGTTTCGGAGCAGATAATGCAAGCGGGAGGCAAGCTTTCCTCCGCGCTTGAGGAGATTTTCCGCGCATTCCGCGCGCTTAAACGTCTCTGCGCCGACAACCTGACAAAGGATGACAAGGGAGAGCACGGGTTTTATTTTGCCGCAGAGCCACCCGCCTTTTTTGAG
>JBJFAQ010000063.1:0-1538 GCA_051887995.1 Eubacteriales bacterium | reverse complement strand
AACGGGAGCATCGTAATCTTTGATTACAGCGGCTCAAATATTTTACCGTGAGGGGGACTTGATACTTTCGCAATTTTATGGTATAATGGTTATAATAAAAAGCCACCTCAGAGCGGAGCTTACGGCTCGAGTGAGGTGGGAGAAAATATGGAATTGGGATTGCGACCACATTTTTGACCATCTACGGTTCCGGACTACGTGGAAACAGTGCTTGAAAGAGCACCCGAAAGCATCGATTTCGGACTGAAAAGCACGAAAAAAGCCCCAAAATGAGGCAAAAAACTGCCCTATATCTCTTTGGGACATCGATGCCGCAGGTTCGAATCCTGTCACTCCGACCATATCGAGTGTTCATAACGGATTTGAGTTATGGGCACTCGATTTCTTTATGTTAAAGGCTTGCAACTCGCTCATTTCTGACAATCGCCTTTTGCAGTTCTGCTTCGATTATCTTTGATTACAGTAGCGCAAGATTTTAGTTGCGGAACCGCTTTGACGGGGTAATTATAGCACACGGTGGTTGCGGCCCAAAGGGTCACGACCACACCAAGTTATTTTAGGGGTGGCCGCGGAGCCACCCCTATCATTCTTCTTATGGAGGTTCTATAATAAATGTTGGAAGGAAGCCGTCAGCTTTAGAGAAATAATTTCATTAATCTCGTATGGTTCAGCTCTCTTTTACTCGGCCTTCATTCTATGTTTAAAAAGCCGGAAAATCCCGTAATATCAAAAACCTCCATGATATTTTCGCCGACATGGATCAGTTTCATAGTGCCCTTTGTGTTCATCGCCTTTTGCGTCTTTAATATTACCCTCAATCCCGCGGAGGATATATACTTCAGTTTTTCCATGTCGAGTACAAGTGCGTTTGTATTGGGAAGTATCTTTGCAAGCACCGCTTCAAAGTTCGGTGCGGTTACGGTGTCCATTCGTTCGGACAGCACAAGTATGGTTACATCGGAAATCTATTTCTCAATATTGAGACTCATTTTAATTTCTCTTCCTTTTTGAAAACACAGACATAACTTTACGGAAGAACGAATGATTCTTCTGCACTTCGTCCCGCAGGCCCTTCACCGTGATGTACTCTGCACCGTCCGCATGGACCAGTACTGCGGTAATACGCATAAACAGCTCACGGAAACGCTCCATTGTGCTTGGTTCATATCGGCTCGATGCATAGTCAAGCGACAAACGCAGACCTAAATCGCTGTCCAGAATTTCAATGTCAAGTACGCTTTGCGACGCAGCCTTATTTTGACGAATATCGACAGTTTCGATCTCCATCCCATCAAGGTCGCCTGCGTCACGAATATCACGCTGATAAAGGACCGCCGCAACATCATCCTCCACGGCTATCGAATTGTTTTCTACATACGGATAGCAGCTATGCTCAATCGCCTTCTGCACCTGCTCGTGCGCATCGGCAAAGATGTCGGAGATATTCTGTCTGCCGTCAAAATGAAATGCTACGGGAAGATCCCGGTACAGAAGTCCGACCGTGTTCATCATTTTTACGTCCTCACGACCGTTGTAGA
>JBJFAQ010000062.1:0-1546 GCA_051887995.1 Eubacteriales bacterium | reverse complement strand
TAACTTACGGCTTACCGCAAACCAAGGCTCCCTTGTGTAAAGGGAGCTGTCAGCGAAGCTGACTGAGGGATTGTTTTTCGTTAAATCATTGCATATAGATATATACAAATATACAAAAGCATCTTCAGCCCCTTCTGTGAGGAAGTCTGAGGATGCTTTCGTTATACGTTGTGCGCGGAGGTAGTTTTCTTTGTTTCTGCAAATGCCTCGGCGCTGACTTGGGTATTTACTCTGCCGTGACAGAGGCGAGGTCTATCGTACCGAGAGACACGAGGTTCTTTATTGCCAAAGCCACCTCGGTTCTGACTGCCTCGGCGGTATCTCTTTCTGCTCCGGCTTCTACGTGTACCGCGTTCCCGCCCAGCTCAAAATCCGCATAGTAGACGATGTTTTTTCCGATCTCCGCATATCCGGCGGCAACCGGGACGCCGTCTATGTCGGAAACACCCTCCTCGCCCTCAAGCACGGTGTCAATGTATGCTGCCCCGGGTGCGGTCACAACGAGCTTTACGCTGCCAATGCTTCCGTCAATGGCGACAATTGTGTTGTTGTCGGCGTTGAATACCGCGTCTGCGTTTACGGGCAGTCCGCAGAACAGACGGTCAAGCTCTGCCTGTGTCAGACTCCGGAACTCGGTCCGGATGGCAATATCAAGGTTGAATATTTCCGCCGAACGCGATCTTGCAAATTTGATCGTATCGCCGTTGCCAAGCTCGGCAACATGGTATCCGCCAATGAGTCCGCTTTGCATCACGCCTGCGGCAAGCAGTGTGACGAGCGCAAGACACGCGGCAGCCGAGGCGAGCTTTACCCACAGACCCCGCGGCTTTGCCGTGACTTTTTCCTTTGCTCTTACTATCATATCATCGTCTATCCTGTTCATTATGTCGGCAAAATGTTCGCTTGTCATATCGTGTACCCCTCTTTCTCAAGCTTTTCTCTGAGTTTTTTTCTTGTTCGGGAAAGTATCATCAGCACATTGCTTTCCCTTATGGAATGCTCCGCGGCAATGTCAGCTGTGCTTTCCATGTAAAAGTAGCGTAGAATAAAGATGCTTCGGTCTCTTTCGGAAAGTGAATATAAAAAACCGTTCAGCAGCTCCTCAAGCTCCTGCTCGCCGGCTTCGGTGTCGATATCAGACGTCCCGGCAAGAAATTCATCCATTTCCTCAAATGCAAGCACCACCTCGCCGCCGCCTCTTTTCTGGCGGTTTTTCTCCCGGTATCGGTTCAGGGCAAGACTGCGCGCTATCTTTGCAAGGAAGGCTTTGAGGTTTTGCGGGCACTGCGGCGGGATGCTTTGCCAGACCTTGAGCCAGGTGTCGTTTACGCATTCCTCCGCGTCCTGCGGATCGGCGAGGATATTGTTTGCAATGCTGAAGCAATATCCGCCGTATTTTTCGCTTGTTTCCCTTATGGCGTTCTCATCCCTGCGGTTGTAAAGCGTGATTATCTTTTCGTCATCCATACTCACTTCTCCTTACGGATCTCCTCCTCTCTGTGTTTCGGCGCCTTTCACCTATAAAGACAACAAAAAAAGAGATTTC
>JBJFAQ010000061.1:0-1557 GCA_051887995.1 Eubacteriales bacterium | reverse complement strand
TAACCTTCGGTCATTTCAAGATAACGGACGCCCTTGCCCTTTGTACCGTACATGGTACCGACCATCGAGCGGTATCCTTTACCGAGGTCTTCCATGCCTGCGCCGATAACGAGACCGTCATCGGAAAACGCAGACTGGCTGCGACCGTAAGCGATCTGAAGGAAGAGTTCTCTCATGGCGGTGTTTATCGCGTCGCAGACGAGGTCTGTGTTGAGAGCTTCGAGAAGTGTTTTGCCGGGAAGAATCTCTGCCGCCATAGCAGCGGAATGAGTCATACCGGAGCAACCGATGGTTTCAACGAGAGCTTCCTCGATGATACCGTTTTTGACATTAAGGGAGAGTTTGCAAGCGCCCTGCTGAGGTGCACACCAACCCACACCGTGGGTATAAGCCGAGATATCGGTGATTTCTTTTGCCTGTACCCATTTACCTTCCTCCGGTATCGGGGCGGGTCCGTGGTGAGGACCTTTGGCAACAACGCACATGTTTTCGACTTCATGCGAACATTTGTGTTCCATAAAAAGTTATTCTCCTTTCGAATTTTCAAACACATAATCTATTATATATCAAAAAACTCTCTTTTTCAAGAGTATTTTTTAACAATTGATTGAAAAATACACTTATTTCGTCCGTTCAAGGAATTTTTCGGCGTTGCGGAACATGATTTTTTCCATTGCTTCATTGTCAAGCTCGAGCGCGTCGATACGTCGGAATTCGTCTTCCGCCGACCACATCGGGAAATCCGTACCAAACATCATTTTTTCAGAGTCATAGACGGATATCAATCTGCGGGCCTCTTCCGGCGAAAGCAGAAAAAGAGAGCTTGAAGTGTCATAATATAATCCCGTATCTTTAAGCAATTCCGCCGCTTCCTGCCATTGACTGTACCCCCCGAAATGTGCGGCAACAGCGATAAGATCGGGAAATCTGTCCATGACTGCTCTGAACTGCGGCGGAGTCGAGAATTTATACCGATTGTCCCCTGCGTGGAATACTATCGGAATTTTTTCTGCCTGCGCCTTTTCGTATACGGGATCCATAACCCTGTCATCAACGGCAAATTTCTGAAAATCAGGATGGAATTTCACACCGAGTATGCCGTTTTGTCTCATATAGTCGATTTCCCCAAGCATGTCCTCCATCCCCGGATGGACCGTGCCGAAAGCTATAAATCTATCGGAATGTTCACGTTTTACGGAAATGAGAAAATCGTTTATATGCCTTACCTGTGACGGGACGGTCGCCGTACTGAGGATGAACGCTCTGCCGATATCGTTTTGGTTCATCTGCTCAAGCAGACGCTCCGTTATCCCTACACAGGTCATCTCAATGCCGTAAAATGCTCCTACGGATGCCGTGGCTTTTTCTGCTATTTTTTCCGGAAAAATATGTGTATGTACATCAATTATTCTGCCTTTATAGTCTCTCATTCTGTTCCCCCTGAATTATCTTTTTGCGTATTTTACTATATATTTTGCTATTATAACGCTTAAATATTAAAATTTCAACCGTTTTTCGCTGATTTGCGAAAATATTTAATCATGTTTACGTTTTCTG
>JBJFAQ010000060.1:0-1559 GCA_051887995.1 Eubacteriales bacterium | reverse complement strand
AGAAATTCGGGGGTGTGGCGTTTGTTCTGAATCGGATAATCGGGTGTGGACTTGCCCTCGACCTCGACTGCGCTCGCATGAAGCTCAAAAGGCTGAGGAGCGTCAGGAGTTAGCACAAGCGTGCCTTTTACGATAAGAGCTGCTCCGATATTCTGAGCCGCGATTTCCTTGTAATTGTCTATTTTTGTGCTTTCGATAACGACCTGCAAGTTGGTAAAATAGCTGCCGTCATTCAGCATAATAAATCCGAATGCGTTGCTGGCACGTATATTCCTTGCCCAGCCCGCTACTGTGATTTCTTTTCCCGCATAATCGGAAGGCGATGTGAAAATTGACTTCAGAACAGTTCTTTCCATATTGATTCTCCTTTTTGCTCTGTCCTTTAAAAAAATAACGATAAAATGCAAAAACGTAATTCCGGATTTGCAAAAATGCAAAGAAAATACAAAATAACAAAAAATATTATATCATTGCCTGACGGAAACTTCAATAATTGCTTGAAATATTTTACTTAAAAACCTTGTATTGTTCACAATTTATACGTATTTTTCCAAAAATCTTCAATTGTTTTTGCAAGTTCGGCTGACGAACTTGCAAATTTTATGTTTTCCCAGTGAGGGGGGAAGAGCGCTCTGTACTGCGGGGAAGCGTACCTGTCGTCGATGAGCACGACGATTCCTCTGTCGTCCTCGCGCCGTATAACTCTGCCGCAAGCCTGAAGCACCTTGTTCATTCCGGGAAAGGTGTATGCATAGTCGTACCCGCGCTCATATTTGTCCTCGTAAAAGTCGCGGATTATATTGAGGTCATTTGAGAGCTGCGGCAGTCCGACACCGACGATAATGCTTCCGATGAGCCGGTTTCCCGGAAGGTCTACGCCCTCGGAGAAGCTTCCGCCGAGAACGCAGAAGCCTATTCTGAGTACATCGCTGTCCGGCTTAAAGAAGCCGATAAATTTCTCTCTTTCGGCGGGCGACATTTTTCTTGTCTGAATTTCTGTCGTGACTGCGGGAAATTTCTTTGTGAATGCGGCGGCGACGCGCTCCATATAACTGTATGAGGGAAAATAAACGATATAGTTGCCCTTTTTCGGCAGTACGGACGCCGCAATGCAGACCGCGGTCTTTTGAGCGGACGCATCTCTGTCCGCGTGGCGTGTGCTGATTCCAGTCATTGCGACAAGACACAGATTTTCGCGCGGAAACGGAGAGGAAAGCGACAATGTGACCGAGTTTTTTCCGCCGCCGAGAATGTCGGCAAAATAGTCGGTCGGAGTAAGAGTTGCGGAAAAAAGCACGCTCGCGCACGCGCGTCTCATGCAAAGGTCAAGCAGATGTGACGGGTCTATGCAGTATAGCTTTATCAGCGTGTCATCCCCGTCGACGAGCACGTATGTGCGGAAATGCTCATCGTATCTCTCAAGCGCCGAAATATAGTCGCGTATTCTGTCACGGAGAACGCCCAGTTCGTCGCAGAGCGGCGCGTCCGGGTGCTTTTTGCACCATTCGTCGGATAAGGCAATGAGATTTGAACGCGCCCTCTCAAAAAAGGCGGGTGGC
>JBJFAQ010000059.1:0-6955 GCA_051887995.1 Eubacteriales bacterium | reverse complement strand
AACATCTTCTGAGATACCGTTCATCTCGAACAGTACTCTGCCCGGCTTTACAACTGCTACCCAATATTCAGGTGAACCTTTACCGGAACCCATTCGGGTCTCGGCGGGCTTCTCCGTGATAGGTTTATCCGGGAAAATCTTGATCCAGACCTTACCGCCACGCTTGATGTAACGTGTCATTGCAATACGGGCTGCCTCGATCTGATTGCTTGTAATCCAAGCGGGCTCGAGTGCAACAAGTCCGAAATCACCGTTTGTGACTTTGTTGCCGCGAAGTGCTTTACCCTTAAGTCTGCCGCGCTGTACACGACGGTACTTAACTCTCTTAGGCATTAACATTTCTTCTGCCCCCTTCTCTTCTCTCACGGCCTGCTCCGCCGTTTCTGCCGCGTCTCTCGCCTCTGCCTTCGCGGTTGTCGCGGAAGTCACGACGTCCTGCGGTTGTAGGTCTGTTTACCTCGGAGAGAATCTCACCCTTGTAAATCCAAACCTTTACGCCGATTTTGCCGTAGGTTGTATTTGCTTCCCAGAAACCGTAGTCGATATCGGCTCTGAGTGTCTGAAGCGGAATTGTACCGTCATGGTAGTGTTCCGTTTTTGCGATTTCAGCACCGCCAAGGCGACCGCCGCAGGAGATTTTGATACCCTTTGCGCCGAGACGCATTGTGTTGCGGATTGCCATTTTCATTGCGCGACGGAAAGCGACACGCTTTTCGAGCTGCAGCGCGATGTTCTCGGCAACCAGCTGTGCGTTGAGGTCGGGCTGCTTAACTTCAACAACGTTGATGTCAACGTGCTTGCCGTCAACCATCTTTGTGATGGCAGCCTTGTACTTTTCAATTTCCGAACCGCCCTTGCCGATAACCATACCGGGCTTAGCGCAGTGGATGAAAACTCTTACTCTGTGGCTGTCGCGCTCGATTTCGATTTTCGGAACGCCTGCGCCCTGGAGTTCTTTCTTCAGATACTTTCTGATATTATAGTCTGACACGAGAGTGTCGCCGAATGTCTCATCATCGGTGAACCATCTCGAGTCCCAGTTTTTAATTACGCCCACACGAAGACCGTGCGGATTAACTTTCTGACCCATATTCGCTCATAACCTCCTTTTCTCAGTCTCTTTCCTTGACAGCGAGTGTCACATGGGATGTTCTCTTGAGTATTCTATCTGCGCTTCCCTTTGCTCTGGGCATGATTCTCTTGAGAGTCGGGCCGGGGCATACGAAGCACTCGGATACATACAGCTTGGAGACATCCATATTGAAATTATTTTCAGCGTTTGCTATTGCGCTTCCCAGCAGTTTGATAAGATATTCAGATGCACTCTTGGGTGTATTCTTCAGGATTGCCATTGCAACTCCCGCATCCTTGCCTCTGATAAGGTCAAGAACGATCTTAACTTTACGCGGGGAAATTCTCGCATATTTGAGATATGCTTTTGCTTCCATAATTGAATGTTCCTCCCTTCGCGTTTATGCGATTCAGATGTTTTCTACTTATTTTGCGGTATTGGATGTTTTGGAGCCGGAATGTCCCTTGAAGGTTCTTGTAGGAGCAAACTCACCGAGCTTGTGTCCTACCATATCCTCGGTCACGTAAACCGGAATATGCTTTCTGCCGTCATGGACTGCAATGGTATGACCGACAAATTCCGGGAATATGGTGGAAGAACGGGACCATGTCTTCAGTACCTTCTTCTCGCCTTTTTCATTCATAGCCACGATGCGGTTGAAGAGCTTTTCTTCAACATAAGGTGCTTTTTTAAGGCTTCTGCTCATTTTATATTCCCTCCTTATTACTTAGCATTTCTGCGCTTCACAATGAACTTATCGGTTCTTGCCTTCTTGTTGCGCGTCTTGTAACCGAGAGCAGGCTTACCCCAAGGAGTCACAGGTCCGGGACGGCCTATAGGAGCGCGTCCTTCACCACCGCCGTGAGGGTGATCGCAGGGGTTCATTACCGAACCGCGAACGGTCGGGCGAATACCCTTGTGTCTTGTCTTGCCGGCTTTGCCGACCTTGATGGTATCATGCTCAATGTTACCGACCTGACCGATTGTAGCCTTGCAGTCAAGTCGAATGATGCGAACTTCGCCTGAGGGAAGTCTGATCTGTGCAACGCCGTTTTCCTTTGCAATCAGCTGTGCAAATACGCCTGCCGAGCGAACAAGCTGAGCGCCCTTGCCGGGGTATATCTCGATGTTGTGAATCATCGTACCGACGGGAATATTTGCTATCGGAAGAGTATTGCCGGGCTTGATGTCGGCATCCGCTCCGGAATAGAGCGTCGTTCCGTCCTTAAGTCCTTCGGGAGCGATGATATAGCTCTTGTCGCCGTTCTCATTCTGGAGAAGTGCGATGTAAGCGGTTCTGTTCGGGTCGTACTCGATACCGATAACCTTTGCCGGCGTTTCGTCAGCGCGTTTGAAGTCGATAATTCTGTACTTAACCTTGTTTCCGCCGCCTCTGTGACGAACGGTGATGCGTCCGTAGCTGTTACGGCCCGCGTTCTTCTTCTTAATTACTACAAGACTCTTTTCGGGAGAAAACTTTGTGATTTCCTCAAAAGAAGGAACAGACATATGTCTTCTCGCAGGAGTCGTAGGCTTATACTTAACTGTTGGCATATTCTACCCTCCCACTTAGTTCAGACCTTCAAAGAACTCGATGGTCTTGGAATCAGGCTTAAGAGTTACGATTGCCTTTTTCCATGCAGCGGTATATCCGCTGTTTACGCCGAGTCTCTTGGGCTTTTTCTTCATGTTGATGGTGTGTACGCTCTTCACATCTACCTTGAACATTTCCTCAACCGCTTTTGCGATTTCGGGCTTTGTCGCGCTCTTCATGACCTTGAAAGCATACTTTTTATCCGCCATCATATCCATGGAGTTTTCCGTGATAAGCGGCTTAATGATGATATCCTGTACAGCCTTCATTATGCGTACACCTCCTCGATTCCCTTTACGGCAGCCTGGCTGACAATAAACTTGTCGGCGTTCAGAATGTCGTAAACGTTGATGGTGTTATAGACCGAGGTCTTGACACCGGGGATATTTGCACAGCTCTTGACTGTGACGGTATCGTTTGTATCAAGAACGATCAGAGCTTTCTTGTCAGCCTCAAGAGCCTTCAGCATGGCAACCATGTTCTTGGTCTTGTAGTCTGCGGTCTTGATTTCGTCAACGACGATCAGATTGCCCTCGGCAACCTTAGCGGACAGTGCGCTGTAAAGTGCGATTCTCTTGACCTTCTTGTTCATGGACATACGATAGGAGCGGGGCTTCGGACCGAGAGCAACGCCGCCGTGCGTCCACTGGGGAGCACGTGTCGAACCCTGACGGGCTCTGCCTGTTCCTTTCTGACGCCAGGGCTTCTTTCCGCCGCCGCTTACTTCTGTTCTTGTAAGGGTGGACTGCGTGCCCTGTCTTTGATTCATAAGATAAGTTCTTACCGCAGCATGGAGGACGGAGCCGTTTACCTCTGCACCGAAAATCTTATCGGACAGCTCGATTTCGCCGACTTCCTTGCCGGACATATTCATAACTTTAACGTTTGGCATTGTGTTTCCTCCTTCCGCTTATGCTTTAACCGAATCGCGGATAAAGACGATACCGCCCTTGGCACCGGGAACAGCGCCCTTGATTGCGATAATATTCTTTTCTGCGTCGATCTTAACAACACCGAGATTAAGGACAGTAACCTGTTCGTTACCGTACTGACCTGCCATCTTCTTGTTCTTGAAAACGCGAGAAGGCGAGGAGTTAGCGCCCATAGAACCAACCTCGCGGTGGATAGGACCTACGCCGTGAGTGTGGCAAAGCACATGGTGATTCCAGCGCTTGATAGCTCCGGTGTATCCGCGGCCTTTTGTTATACCGGTTACATCGACCTTGTCGCCTGCGGCGAAGGTATCGACAGATATAACGTCGCCTACGTTAAGTGCGGAGATGTCATCAAGGCGGAATTCCTTAAGATGCTTCTTCATGGGAACGCCGGCTTTTTCAAAATGACCTTTTTCAGCCTTTGTCAGATGCTTTTCCTTGACATCCATGAAACCGAGCTGAACGGCGTCATAACCGTCGTTTTCGACCGTTTTCTTCTGTGCGACAACGCACGGGCCGGCCTCGATTACCGTAACCGGGATAACGTTTCCGACCTCGTCGAAAATCTGTGTCATACCGATCTTTTTACCGATAATACCTTTTTTCATTTTTCCTCCTGGGTTATTGGTTGACGTTTTGGATTACCTTTTTAAAGGTTCGCCAACTTGACCGCAAGACGCTTCGGGAAACGAAGCAGTTTTGCATTCGGGTTTGATTTGCAGGGATTAAAGCTTTACCTCAATTTCAACGCCTGCGGGAAGTTCGACACTCATAAGCGCGTCAATCGTCTTTTCAGACGGCTTGATGATGTCAATGAGTCTCTTGTGAGTTCTGAGCTCGAACTGTTCACGGCTGTCCTTGTATTTGTGAACCGCGCGGAGAATGGTTGTTATCTCTCTGTCGGTCGGGAGCGGAACAGGTCCTGATACTTCAGCACCGTTTCTCTTCGCAAGTGCAACGATCTTTTCAGCCGCCGCATCGATAAGGGTGTTGTCGTAGCTCTTGAGCTTAACTCTGATTTTTTCCTTAACTGCCATTGTTTTGCCTCCTTTTAGATTTCGTCCCGAAACTCCGTCATATTATACAAATGAAGAAGCTTGTCTGCCGGAACGTTTGTAAAATGGGGCGAATTTGCTGTACACCGTGCCGTGCGTTTCACCGCATTCCCAACAAAAACCGGATTCCGTTCAGCATAAGCGGACTCCGGAAAGTGCCCGAAAAGCAATGTCTGCGCGGTTCCGAGCGCGGGTAAAGTCGCATTCGGAAAGATATACTAAAAGTCCCGCCCGATTATTACGGACATACTCCACGAAAATTACCTGCCAAAGGCAGCAACCTCTCGCTTCATCGCATACCAGACTTGTACATTATACAATATTTGTGTGCTCAATTCAATAGATATTGCCGAATTTTTTATATAGAAATTTTGGAGAATTTTTACACCTGTTTTTGTATATTATGCACAAAAATTCAATCTGTAATGTTTAGACAAACCCGTTTTTCTCATTTACGGGTCTTTAAATGTGAAAAAATCATAAATATAGCGTTTTTCGGCTTGAAAAAGACCGAAAAAATGTTATAATAGTGTATATACTTTGCCGCAAGAACTTTATATAAATAATGTAACCGAAAAAACACGAAAACGGAGCGTATATGAAACATAATTTCTTAAATTCATATGTAAAGGGAACATTTCTCTGTCTTTTGCTTCTTCTCTGTCTGCTATTCACCGCCTCCTGCGGGAATGCCACAAAGAGAAAGGTCAACACGGCGAATCTGAATCTCGACATCGGCATCGGATTCAGTCATTTTGACAACGAAAGCGACTACCCCGAGCCGTCGGAGAAGGCTTACCTTGACGTTTATTCTTCAAAAATAATCATACGCGACGCATATGAGGACACAATCATCGAGACGCCACTGATATATAACAATTCCTCGACAGCGTACCCCCGAAAGCAGCTTGTCGTATGCGGCAACCGCATGTATGTGATATATTGTCCCGATATAAGTGTTCCGAATCTTCAGATAGCCTCCACCGACGACGGCGGAAGCACCTGGATTCAGAGCACGGTTTCCCTCGACGCAAATGAAATAAGCAGCATTGACCGCTTCACCGCGTCCTTCTGGTCAACAAAGAGTGGCGCGCTCATTATCGCAAGCGGAATGGTTGACACCTTTGTTTACTTCACGTCCGACGCGGGAAAAACATGGACGCGCGCGCCGGGAAGTCCTCCGTCCCAGAACTGGCACGACTCGCTTTACAGCGGAGCATTCCTCAGCGACAATATCGGAGCTGTCTCGTATTCTTACTATTCGTATCCTCCCGACGAGCCTCAGGTTTATCTGACGCTTGACGGCAGCACGACGTGGGAAAAGCTCGAAATCAAAGTTCCTGCAAGCATAATGGAAAGCTATGCGCTTGCCGGCGCGCCGTTTTACGACGGCACAAAAATTAACATTCCGATAGAAATATACAATCACGACGAGCAGCTTTCGGAAACGGTGTATTATGTCTCATACGACCTCGGAATCACATGGGAGTTCTTTGCCGACGATGAGGAAGCGCTCGAGCTTATCCGAGTCACGGAAATGCAGGCTTGGTTTGAGAAAAACCGTCCTACCGAGCTTTCGGAAAACGAATATATCCATTCCGAGTTTTCTCTTTACAGCTCGTTTTCAATCGCCGAGGACGTGCGCGTTGACGCATACAAGCTCGTGACGATTTATCCGACATACGACCTCTCGGCTCTTAAGCTGACCGGAAATATGTACTTTGACAAAAACGCGAATCTCTACTACAAACAGTCCGGAGGATGGCCGCTTCTTCTCTACATTTACCGCGGAGACGTGTTCAGCCACACCTATACCCTTCTCGGAAGCTGTCCCGAGGAACAGTATAAAACCGAAGGAGAGGAGCATCTCGGGAAGCGCCTTTACGAGGACCTTCGCGCAAGAGAGGAACTCGAAACGCTATTTGCCGAGGCAAGCGAAGCGTATGCATATTTCACCGTTTTTACACCGGATATTGAAACCGGCTCTTCAATAGAATACAGAGGAGAAAAATATGACGAGGTGCATATAAAGGATATTACCACCCTTAGCGCCCTTCGTGACTATGTTTCCGGTTATTTCAGTGATGATATCACGGAAGACCTCATGCAGACAACGGTTACAAGCGAGCTTCTGCCGTTATTCTATGAAAGCGACGGAAAGCTGTACCGCTTCTCAGGATATTCCGGCGAATTTACATACAATGATATCGACGTTCAGCTTACAGTTGGCGAAATAAGCGACAAAAACGCGTCGCTTACGCTTTCGGTTGACACCGCGCTTTATGACAAGCAGATAACC
>JBJFAQ010000058.1:0-1607 GCA_051887995.1 Eubacteriales bacterium | reverse complement strand
CGGTGCTTGAAAATCCTGCACGTATGCACAGCCTTGAAAAGAATATCTCGGCTTTTGCCGTTCCGGACTCAAACGAACGGATATACCGTGAGATCATTTCTCTTGCCGACGGCAAAAAAGCAAAGAAGTGATGCGTAACGCGGAAGAACGTGAGGCAACCTCCGTCGGGGAAACGCGGCGGTCGTCGCCTCAGCCATCTCCTGCCGGACGGAGAAATTTATCCGGTGACAGAGAAAAGGGAGCACGCCTCAACGCACAAAGTAACGAGCTTGCGGCGCGTGAGACGGCGGAAAAGCGCCGCGCGGAACAGGCGCGTGAACACGCAAAAAAGCTCGAACGCAGGCGCAAGGCAAAGTGGCTGCTGATATTTGCACTTTTGAGTATCAGCTGTGTATTGATATATGTCATATCAAGATTTCTCGGTTCATTTTTTGTCGTAGGGGAGATTAGGATCGAGGGAGATTCGCCATATACCGACGAGCAGATAATTGCCGCTTCCGGAATATCCTACGGAGACAAGCTGTATCTGACCGATAAAAAGGCGGCGGAAAGCAGTATATCCGGAGAGCTTGCGTATATATGCGAGGTAAGCGTTACAACAAAACTGCCGTCATACGTATACATTACGGTAAAGGCGGAAGAGGCGGTCATTTACACCGGGATATCCGGCGGGTATTATGCGCTTTCAGCTACAATGAGAGTGCTTGAAAGATCGGATTCTCCGGAAAAGTTCATTGCCGCGGGACTTGTATATGCCGAATTGCCCGAGGTTGCAAGCGCCGTTGTGGGTCTGCCCCTGACGCTTGCCGACGGCACTGATCCGGTATATATAGGAGAGTTCGTTGACGCGGTCGCAGACTCGGAGCTCAAGGGCAGGATATCCAAGATATTTCTTGACGAAAGATTCAATATCGTACTTTCTGTGGACGGGCGCTTCCGCGTAAAATTCGGTTCGGATTCCGATGCCGGAGTAAAGGCTTTGGCTGCATCGCGCGTAATTGCCGAGCAGAAACTGCCTGAGGGAGGGGCGGCGGTTATTGATGTTTCCGATCCGTCGGCGGTAATTGCTGTAGTGCGTGAGGAGCTCGACCTGTCAAAAAAGAACGACTGATGAACAGAAATGGCGCAAAAAAAGTTTTTTTGCGTCAGGAAATAAATGTTTATAATAAAAAGTCAGAAATTTTCGCAAAACCCCTTGAAAAATCCCGAAAAAAATATTATTATATAATAGATGTAATATAAAAGCCCCCGCGCGGCAGACGCGGGAACGATGCTTAAGAATAAAGGAAACAAAACCGGAGGAAATAAAAATGGCATTTGAGCACGATGATTTACTCGAAAGCGGCGTCAGCATAAAGGTTGTAGGCGTCGGCGGCGGCGGAAACAATGCCGTCAACAGAATGATAAGCACAAATATACGCGGCGTTGAATTTATTGCCGTGAATACCGATAAACAGGCTCTGCGTTCGTCCAACGCTCCGAATCAGATCGTTATCGGAGAAAAGATCACCCGCGGACACGGAGCGGGTGCAAATCCCGAGATCGGTCAGCGCGCCGCCGAGGAGAACACCGAGGAGATCAAAGCGGCTCTTGCCGGAGCTGACATG
>JBJFAQ010000057.1:0-1611 GCA_051887995.1 Eubacteriales bacterium | reverse complement strand
CAATCTGAAAGACAAAAAATACAGAGAAACCTGTGTTCGCCATTACCGCCCGTTCTGGAATCGCGGTATAAATGTTGATGTGCGCGGATATGATGAGGATTTTTCAAAATACAAGCTCATAATCGCTCCGATGATGTACATGGTGACCGACGCTCTCATTGAGAAAATAGAAAAGTTTGTGCGCGAGGGAGGAATTTTCGTAACTACATATATGGCGGGCATGGTAGACGAAAACGACCTCTGCCGTCTCGGCGGTTTCCCGGGCGGAAAGCTGAAAGAAGTGTTCGGAATCTGGAACGAGGAAATTGATTCACTCTACCCGCAGGATACAAACCTTGTGCGGATAGGAGAAAAGGAATACACCGCGGTAGACTACTGCGAAATAATCCACACGGAAGGCGCACAGATTCTCGGCACATATGAAAAAGATTTTTATGCAGGCTGTCCCGCGCTTTGCTGCAACAGCTACGGAAAGGGAAAAGCGTACTATATCGCATTCCGCGACAAAGGCGAGATGCTTGACGACCTTTATGACGGAATAATAAGGGAAGCCGGAATCAAGCGCTCTCTCGACGGCACTCTCGGAGAGGGAGTAGTCTCGCACAGCCGTACGGACGGAGAAACGGATTTTGTTTTCGTCGGCAATTACCGCGCATGCAGCTCGTATTTTGAGACAAACAAAGAATACACGGACATGGAAAGCGGAGAAAAAATTCTCGGGCGCCGCGAAATGAAGCCGTATGAATCAGTAATATTGAAAGCAAAACGATAAATAAATGGGGCGCCGTGCGGCGCCTCATTTGTATTTTATAAAATCCTTTGAAGGCGAATGACCGTACTTTTTTCGGAAGGCGGTCGCAAAATTTTTTGAATCCGAATATCCGACTTTTTCGGCAACTGAGGAAACGCTGTCGTACCCTGCGCCGAGGAGGGATCTTGCGCGCTCAAAGCGCAGATCGGACAGATAATGCTTCGGGGAAACTCCCGTCTCTTTTTTGAATATGAGCCGGAATTGCGTCTCGCTCATGTGTACTTGCGATGCGATGCCCGAAACCGAGAGCGTATGATCAGAAAAATTTGAGTTCATATAAGCGAGCGCGTCCGAAACTGGCTTTGACGGGGTGTTGTTCTGATGCGCCGCATATTTGTGAAGCTCATCAAAAATATTGTATAAAAGCGCAGACGCACGGTAGCGGTATCCGTTTTGCCTGCCGTTCCATTCTTCGAGTGCTTTTGTAAAAAGCGGTTCCAGCTTGCTTTGCGGAGCGCCCCTGATTATCTCAAAGCTGTTTTTAAGAGGTTCTTTTATAAGAAAATGAAAAACAATCATTCTGTCGATGGCAGACCGCCTGCGGTATGTTACCCAAGGCGTTGAAATTACTATGTCAGAGGCGGAAACATGCTCGGTTTTTCCGTCAAAATCAATATATGTGTCGGCGTTGAGCCTGAGCGAAAGCGCGCAGAAAGGACGACCACTCACCTGAGACGAAACGTTCTTCTGGTCAAAATAAAGAACGTCGATAAGTTCAAAGCAAAGACCGTCACGGTCAAAAAACATAAGTTTTCCCCCTTTTTTCACTCCTCGCACGGGATATATCCTCTCATGATATT
>JBJFAQ010000056.1:0-1623 GCA_051887995.1 Eubacteriales bacterium | reverse complement strand
CTTTTCGGCGTTGATTATTTCATATGCCGATTCATTGTCAACCGCGGTTTCGTACTTGCCGAACATATCATCGGCGTGAATTTCCGCACGACGGCGGGCGTCGTCGATTGCTCCCATTGAAGATTGCGGAGGCAATATGGTTGCCCGCTCGACAACGGTGGGTCTTCCTTTTTCGTCAAGAAAGCTCACAAGCGCCTCGCCTGTGCCGAGGGCGGTTATTGCCTGCTCGGTGTCAAACTTGGGATTTACACGGAATGATTGTGCTGCGGCGCGTATGGCTTTTTGCTCGACAGGGGTATATGCACGCAGTGCATGCTGTACGCGGTTTCCGAGTTGCGCAAGGATAGGGTCGGGAATATCCGAGGGCTGCTGTGTAATAAAATAAATGCCGACTCCCTTGGAACGTATGAGCTTTACAACCTGCTCGACCTTGTCGCGCAGAGCCTTCGGCGCGTCGCGGAACAAAAGATGCGCTTCGTCAAAGAAGAAGACGAGCTTGGGCTTTTCCGGGTCTCCTGCTTCGGGAAGCTCCTCGAAAAGCTCGGCAAGCAGCCAAAGCATAAAGGTTGAATAGAGAAGCGGGGACTGGTACAGCTTGGCACAGTGGAAGACGTTGATGTAGCCCTTGCCGTTCTCATCGGTCTGCATCCAGTCGGAAAGCTTTATGTCCGGTTCACCGAAGAAAAGGTCTCCGCCGCAATCCTCAAGCTGTAAAAGCGCGCGCTGTATTGCGCCCGCCGACTGGCGGGATATATTTCCGTAATCATTAAGAAGCTCTGACGAATGGTCGGAAACGTATGCCACCATTGCGCGCAGATCCTTAAGGTCTATAAGCAGCCATCCCTTGTCATCAGCAACGCGGAATACGATAGAAAGAACTCCTGTCTGTACCTCCGTAAGTCCCAACAGACGTGCCAGCAGAGACGCCCCCATCTCGCTTACCGTTGTGCGTACCGGATGTCCGCCCTCACCGTATACATCCCAAAATCGGACGGGGAAGCTTTTGAAGGTAAAATCAGCAAGGTCTATCCCCATGCCGGAAAGCCTTTTTTCAATTGCAGGATTTGATGCCCCTGCCTTTACGCACCCGGCAAGGTCTCCCTTTACGTCGGCGAGGAAAACCGGAACGCCGATATCCGAAAACGATTCTGCCATTACCTTGAGCGTGATGGTTTTTCCTGTTCCGGTAGCTCCGGCAATAAGTCCGTGTCTGTTTGCCATTTTGGGAAGGATAAAGGCATCCTCATCGCCTCTTCCCACAAGAATTTTTCCGTCTCTTATCATTTTGTCAATAACCATACCTTTCTTTGACCGTTGGAGTGCAGGCTCTAACGATGGTGATAAATACCTTGAGTCAATGTAACGATGATCTATCTTTATATTACAGATATTATATCAGTCACAGGTGCAAAAGTCAACGGATTTATACATTTCATATCGGGGAATAAACAAAAAACTCTGCAATTATGTCTGCACTTAGTTTAGGAAATATTCTGTTTCCTCTTGCGGAATGCGGTTGCTTAAGCCGCAAAGAATATTTCAGAACGGTGTAAATTGAAATTTAATTTACTGCTGACTGCGCACGACGGTATAGACACGCGTATGTTTTTGTTGTATAATATT
>JBJFAQ010000055.1:0-1632 GCA_051887995.1 Eubacteriales bacterium | reverse complement strand
GGTGTATTGCTTCTTTTTCAGAGTGAATCGGCAAAGGAGGTCGCCAGCTCGTCGCAGCGCTCGTCGTAGGGATGTCCCGCGTGCCCTTTTACCCATATCCATTCGATTTCATGCGTTTCGGTAAGCTCAAGCAGCCTTTCCCACAGGTCGGGATTCAGCGCTTTCGACTTATCGGACTTTTTCCATCCGTTCTTTTTCCAGGATGCAGCCCAGCCTTTTGTGATTCCGTCCACAAGGTAACGCGAATCTGATGTGAGAACAACCCGGCAGGGCTCTTTCAGTGCCGAGAGAGCTTCGATTGCCGCTGTCAGCTCCATACGGTTGTTTGTAGTCTGAGGCGCTCCGCCGCAAAGCTCTTTCTTTTTGTCCCCGTATACGAGAATCGCGCCCCAGCCGCCCTTTCCGGGGTTTCCGCGGCACGCTCCGTCGGTATATATCTTTACCTCTTTCATTTGTCTTCTCCGGGTTTTTCGGCTGAGATCACAAGCCAGCCGTCTTCGGTTGCCGAAATGCCCTCGGGGGATGTTTCATATTCTCCGCAGGTCTTTATCACCGCGTCCTCCGAGGATGGCGGAAAGAATTCGGAGCCGCTATGAGATGTGACGCATACTCGCTTATACGTGTATGCGGAAAAATCAAGCTCTTTTATCTTCATTGAGATTCCTCCCGCGAATATATACTGCGTTTATTATACATTATTTTTTTAAATTAAACAAGAGTAAAACAAAATATTTTAGCCGTATGTGTAAAATGTTTACTTTATTGGGATTGACACGGGGGTAGTTTTGTGATAAAATAATGAAAAAATAAATTAAGGGGTAACCATATGCGTAAAATTTTGGCAGTTTTGCTGGTTTTTGTTTTTCTTGTGGGGGCATGCGTCGCGGTCTCTGCATCGAACATTTGGGGAGACATCGACACAAACGGCGCGGTTGACATAATCGACTCCGTCAAGCTTGCGCAGTATCTTGCGGAATGGAACGTGACCTTCACGGCAGATGAGAAAGCGGCTGCCGATGTTTTTTATGACGGCATAATTGATACGAGAGATGCGGTGCGGCTTGCACAGTATCTCGCCGAATGGGATGTTGTGCTCGGAAAGCCCGAGCCTTCGGTACCCGACGAGCCGAGCGGAGACCATGAAATTGAGGCGGACGATCTTGTAAAAAGCCTTATAATTTATCCCGAATTTCCGGAAGAAATACGTAGAATTTATGATTACGATGTAAGTGTAACAATGGACGACAGAACTGAAGCTCTGCCTGTTTATAACCACGTGGTTGAAAGCAACGTGGCGCGCAGACCCGGCGTTGATATGTACCGCCGCTTCAGTATGTTCGCGTTTGAGGGCGGACGTGTGCGTGTCGATATAAAGGTAAAGACGGATTTTACAAGCTATACCGTTTTCCCGTCGGCAAAGAACTTTGAGAGCACATTCAGCGACGGAGTGATTTCCGTATATCTTGACGAGCCGGAGTATTTCGGCATCATGCTCGACGACGACCATAATTCCATTCTTTCGATTTTTGCCGACTATCCCGAATCGGGAGATCAGCTTCCGAAGGAAAGCGACAGTAAAGTTATCCGAATCAGCGGATGGTATGAGACAGCGAGCGGAATTCTTGAAATTAC
>JBJFAQ010000054.1:0-7115 GCA_051887995.1 Eubacteriales bacterium | reverse complement strand
GTATATTTTTTTAATGCCCGTGCTGTATGCAAACATTCCGGACTGATTTGTAAATGTCTTTTGTGTACTGCTTAGGGGAAGAAGCACTTCCTTTATAAGCGGGCAGGAGGAGAACACATAACTTGTTCCGTAATTTAAGTAGTTTCCGCTTGAATTTTTGTGTCCGATATCAAAAATGCCGTTTTCTCTGTGATTTTTAACATAGTAAGGGTCTTCTGTGTCTTTATTAAAGCGGACTAATGTCTCAATTTTCGAGTCGCCGACAAATGCCTGACCTTCAAAGCCTGTAACAGATGCAGAATAAATAATTGTACTTAGAGAAGATGTGTAATATACCGTTGTGGTCGTGCCGTCTGCTTGCCTTCTCTCGTTTGCGGTCTTTACCTGGAAGCCGGAAACCGCCCCTTGGTAAACTCTTCCGATTCCTTCGTCAATCACAAGTGTATTTATCGGCACACCTATGAATTTTTCGGAGAGGAAGTTTGCTCTTGAGTATTGTTCGCTTGTAAACGTGCCTCCGTAGAAGGTCACGCCCGATTGCCAGTCTGCCGGTCTTGCAATGGCGGTATATCCGTCTGAGCCTACCTTGAACACTGAAACGAGAACGTTTCCGGCAGCTCCGGAGGTTGTCTTGTCGCGCAGATTCTTTCCGCCGTCCTCAAGGGTGTAACTTATAGAGGTTATCTTTGTTTTCGCGGTGTCTCCCGAATAATACGTGTAGTTTGTTTCATCGTACCATGTGTCGGTAAAGGAAATCGTTTCGCGGCAGGGATCAAGAACGGACCAGAACACATTGTCCTCCTCGACAGAGTGATTTATCAGACCGTCCGTGTACATTCCGATAGTTACATCGTAAATGCTCTCCGATGGAATATGAACTTCCGTGTCGGCCGAGTAAAGAATCTTTACATCGCCCGTTTCGCTGTTTTTCAGAATCTCATATCCGGTCATAAAGACTTTGGTTTTGAGATTTGTTTCGGAATACCTGACTATGGATATAACAAACGTATCGGGCTTTTTGCCATCTCCCTCGCTCCATATGCTGACCTTTCTGGCTTTTGTGCCTGTGGGAACGGTATATGTCAGTGTTTCGCTGTCAAGAGTAAGCCCGTAATCGGACTTTGTTACGGATGCGATATCGCCGCCCGCATAGTCCGGAACAACAATTGCGCCGTATTCGATGAGCTCATAGCTAGTGGCGGAGGAACGCGGAACGTTCTTCTCCGGATTTGCTTCAAGCACACCGTCTTTAATGAGACTTATTCCGTCGGCGCTGCTTTCGTCATAACCGAACACTCCGCGCAAACCGTTATATGCTTTGACGCGTATCTGCCAGCCGCGTTCCGTGACGCAGTTTACGTCTATGGGAAAAACGTTTACATTATATTTTGAGCCTCTTGAAGCGATGTCCTCTATCCACGGACAGGACTCGCCTGTCGGAGTATAACAGTTTATAGTGCCTGTCGCGTGATTTGCGTTGCCGCTTTGGGCTTTGTAGCCGAAAGCAGTGTTCTTTCCCGCGGCAAGCGAGCAGATGCCGCTTCCGAGATAAATGTTCAGCGGCTTCGGAATAGCCGCGCCCCAGGACTGGAAGGATTCCGAAAAAGAGGTATTTGACGTGGACTTTATGTTGCTGAAGTCAAGAATATAGCTGTTTTGGTCATATTCACGTCCGCTTATGAGGAAAGCGTTCAGTTTAGTGCATCTTGAGAATGTCCAGCTGCTGATAACGGTCAGCTTTTCCGTTACCGTTACCTTTTCAAGCGCAGTGTAGTAGTTGAACGCCCACGTCGGCACGGCTGTTATTCCGTCTCCTATCACGATTTCCTTTACATTGGCTTTTTCAAAATACCCGCCCGCGTAGTTTCCGGAGCCGACTCCGTATGTATCATACGCGGAGGCGCTTGCCTCATTGTCAGAGGAACGGACAACAAGCTCCTTCATGTATGCATTAGGAAACGCCCAGGCTATCCACTCGTTCGAGAAAGTGACGCCATCTTTTGCATAAAGAGTGAGCACGCCTCTTCCCGTCTCGGTGTTATACTCATAGTTGTATCTTACCCCGGTGTCCACTCTGCTCTCGCCGCTTTTATAAAACAGCTTTTCGACAACGTCCGCACCGAGCGAAGCCGCGGTGCTTGCTTGCGTGAAGTTCCACGTGAACGCGGAGTTGTTCGTACTTGTGGCGTTAAGTCTGTATACAACGCCGTTTGTGACCTTTTTTACCGTTGCAAGCGTATCGTCGGTAAATTCGACGGTGCAGGTCTCGCCCGTGACGGTATCGCTGCAGGATACGACGTTGTCCTGCGCTGATGCCGAGAGTGCTGCAAGCAGCAAAAACAGCGAGAGAACGCATAGCATAACCAGTGACTTACTCAGTTTTTTCATATTTTCTCCTTCCCGAAAAGAAAAATTAAATGGCTGTGAAGAAAGCCGCCTATGCTTTCATTATATAATAACGGCAGGGAATGTCAAGAAAAAAACGCCGATTTTTTAAATATTTTTTTCGGGAAAAAGAATAAATTGTAAATAAGTTACCGATAGTTTTAAATGCGGAACATTTTTTCCGCCGCAGACTCAGAGAGCGCTCTGTGCGAGCTTTTCTTTTACAATTCCGAGAATCTGAGACGGTTTTGAGACGATGACATCCGCGCCTGCGCGCTCGATTTCCTCTCTGCCGCGGAAGCCCCAGAGGACGCCGACGGTTACGGCCGCGCCGAGATTTTTTCCGGTCTGCATATCCGTGTTTGTGTCGCCAACATATACGGTTTCGGACGGAAGCGCGCCGAGCTGTGAAAGTATCTCATGACATGAGGCGGGATCGGGCTTCAGCGGGACGTTTTCCCTGCCTCCGCGCGTGATATCAACAGATTCTCCGAAGAAATGGCGGACGAGGGGGAGCACGGCGCTTTCGGGTTTGTTTGACAGTATGGCGATGCGGATTCCGAGCTGACGGAGAGCCGAAAAAAGCTCGGGAATGCCGTCAAATGGTGCGGTGAGGGCAAGTGGGTCCGCGTCGTAAAGCGAATTGTAGTCGCGGAGCACTTTTTCTACCCGTTCGCCGTCCGTGATGCCTTTTGAGGCGAGCGCGCGTGTGATTAGAAGCCTTGCGCCGTTGCCGACGAAGATTTTACATTCGTCTTCGGTCACATGCGGGATTCCGTGAAGGTCAAAAGTACGGTTTACAAAATGTGTTATTGCGTGAATGGTGTCGAGGGCTGTGCCGTCGAGGTCGAAAATACATGCTTTTATCATTTTTTGTTCTCCGGATTTTCAGTTTAATATATTATATATCCTATCACATGCGTATAAACGTGTCAAGGAATTTTGACATAAGGCAAAAGGCGGAAAGAAAGCATTTTTCGGGTGAGGCGGCGGAAAAGCTGCCGCTCATTTTCACCTTACTCTTTTGCGGTAGCCGAGCGGGGAAACTCCTATCTCTTTTCTGAAAACAAGCCCCAGATAGTTCGCGGAGGAAAAGCCGCACTCGGCGGCAATCTGCTCCACCGTCATGTCTGATGAGGTAAGGAGCGATTTCGCATGGCTAAGGCGCACAAGCGTCAGGTATTCCATAATCGAGCACCCCATCTTTTTCCTGAAATGCGCGCAAAGAGTGGCTTTGGAGAGGTAAAATTCACTTTCGAGCTTTCCTAAGGTTACTTCCTTTGCAAAGTTTGTATTCAGAAAATATGTGATTTTCAAAACGAGTGGATCGCTTTCTCCCGTCTGCCTTGACATGCCGGCGGGTGAAAGCGGCTTTATTTTTTCACGTCCGATAAAATAGAGCAGAGTGTGCGTCAGGTTTACCTCTGTTTCCATTCTGCGGCGAAGCTCTCTCGTCTGCACCGAAGCAAGCTCCGATAGGAGGGTATGCGTTACGGTGCCGTATGTGCCGTCAAAGCGCGTCGCGCCTGCCTCTGAAAGCTCGGAAAGCAGCCTTGTTTCCTCCGGTGTGAGAAAATCCTCCGAAAAATTGATGTTCAGCCTGCGGTAAGGTCCGCCCTCGGTCTTATGCATGCGGAAAGGAGGCACGACGACAAGAGTGCCTTTTTCGATGACGAACATTTTGTCCTCTGTGAAAAAGCTCCGCTTGCCCTCAAGCAGAAAATAAAGCTCATAATGCTCATGACTGTGAGGCAGAGCCATTGAAAAATCCGATTCCTTTGTGCGTTCTTCTACGCAGAAAAACATTTCTTTCTTCCTTTACGATTTATGTAATTTTGACGTTATTATATCTTTTTTTGTATTGAATGTCAAGAAAATTTATTGTAAAATAGACGTGTCGTAAGAAACGAGCCGCGCAAGGGACGCACGAGCGCTTTCAAAGGCAAAAAAAGTTACCCCGTACCGCGCGGGAGAAAGGCGAAAAAATGATAAAAGTTGTGCAGTTCGGAGAAGGGAATTTTCTTCGCACATTTGTTGACGCGTATTTTGACACGCTCTGCGAGGAGGGCGGCGAATATTCGGTAAGCATTGTAAAACCGATACCTTACGGCTCGCTTGAGAGCTTTGAAAAACAGAAAAACCGGTATCATATCGTGCTTCGCGGTATGGAGGGCGGAAAACCTGTCGAAAAGGTGCGGAAAATAAACGTGATTGACCGCGTAATTTCTCCGTTTGAGGACAGGGACGGATTTTTTGAGCTTGCGCGCGAGCCTGAGCTTAAAATTATCGTCTCAAACACCACCGAGGCGGGCATCTGCTTTTCCGAGATGGACAGCTTTGACGGATTTGACACGATAACGTACCCGGCAAAGCTGACAAAATTCCTTTATGAGAGGTTCAGAGCAGGACTTCCGGGAGTGTACCTTTTGCCGGTCGAGCTTATTGAAAACAACGCGGACGAGCTGAAAAAGTGCGTCGCAGGGTACATAAAGCTCTGGAATCTTCCATCGGAATTTGAAGAATGGAACGAAAAAGAAAATTTCTACTGCGGAACGCTTGTTGATCGTATAGTTTCCGGTCATCCGAGGGACGCAGAGACGGAAAAGCACATTGCTTCCCTTATCGGCGCGGAGGACGCGCTCTCCTCTGTGGGCGAGCCGTTCGGACTTTGGGCGATCGAGCGCAAGGGAAATATCGAAAATTATATAAAGGACGGCACGCACAACATCGAGGTCGTGCTGACAGATAACATAGGATATTACAAGAAGCGCAAGGTGCGCGTCCTTAACGGCAGTCACACAAATCTTGTGGCGGCAGGACTTATGCTCGGCAAGGAGACGGTCTACGACTGCATGACCGACCCGTCTCTTTCGGCATTTTTTGAAAACACCCTTCGAGAGGAAATTATTCCGTTCGTTTCACCCGACGTCGAATCGACGGCGGCGTTTGCCGCGAGCGTAAAGGAGAGATTTCTGAATCCTTTCCTTAATCATCAGCTCTCGAGCATTGCTCTCAACTCTGTTTCCAAATGGCGCGCAAGGAATCTTGTCAGCTTCCGCGACTTTTTTTGCGCGCACGGCAGAATCCCCATGCATCTGACTGTCGGATTTTCCTATCTTATGGCGCTGTATTCGAGTGTAAAAAAGGACGGAGACCGATTTGTTTCGGACGCATGCGGACATGTGACAGAGCTTAAGGATGACGTGTCGTATCTTGAATTTTTTGCGCGCGGCGGCAGCGTCGCTTCCTTTATGAAAAATCGTGAGGCTTTCGGAGAGGACCTTACCGCCTATCCGGACTTTGAAGAAACGGTCACGGAGAACGTCCGCCGTATAAAGAGCGGCGAGGTGCTTTTATGAAGGACACATTTATAATCTCGGAGCGTGACAATGTCGGAGTTCGCCTTACGGACGGAGACGGGATAAAGGCGGGGCATAAATTTGCGCTTTGCGACATCGGAGAGGGAGAGCCTGTCATAAAATACGGCGAAATTATCGGCAGAGCCACATGCGATATAAAAAAGGGCGAATGGGTACACACACATAATCTTCGCTCACACCTTGACGAAAATTTTGAATACACATATGACTTCCGTGCGCAGAACATGCCGCGGGAGAAGGCATACTTCCGCGGATTTCGGCGCGAGGGCAGGCGTGCGGGTGTTCGGAACGATATATATATAATTCCAACCGTTGGCTGTGTAAACAGCGTGTGCGAGCGTATTGCGAGAGCGGCGAGGCCGCTTGTCGGAGGGAATTTAAGCGGTATCTTTCCGCTCTCTCACCAGTTTGGCTGTTCTCAGCTCGGAGAGGACCTTGAAAACATACGCGCACTGCTTTGCGCCATCGCGCGAAATCCCAACGCTTCGTTTGTGCTTTTTGTAGGGCTTGGCTGTGAAAACAACAGCCTTGAGGGCATAAAAAAGGAACTTGAGGCTGAAAATTCCGACGGACACATCGCGTTCTTTAACGCTCAGGAGGTTGAGGACGAGGTGGAATACGGTCTTTCTGTACTGCGCGGATTTGCCGAGCGCGCAAAGGCTCAAACACGCGAGGATGTGGACTTTTCCGAGTTTTGCATAGGTCTTAAATGCGGCGGAAGCGACGGCTTTTCCGGACTTACCGCAAATCCTCTTGTCGGAAAGGTGACAGACCGCATTATAGCTCGGGGCGGGAGCGCGGTGCTGACCGAAGTGCCGGAAATGTTCGGCGCGGAGCAGCTTTTGATGAACAAGTGCGAGACGCCTAATGTCTTTGAGAGCTACCGGAGCATGATAGAAAACTTCAAAAAGTATTATACGGACAACGGCTTTCCCGTATATGAAAATCCCAGTCCCGGAAACCGTGAGGGCGGAATTACGACGCTTGAGGAAAAGTCGCTCGGCTGTGTCGAAAAGGCGGGAAGCACAAAGATAGTGGATGTGCTTAGATACGGCGATGGCGTAAAAAAGGCGGGCGTTTCGGTTCTTGACGCGCCGGGCAATGACCTTATTGCCGCGACAGCCCTCGGAGCTGCGGGCTGTCAGATAGTTCTCTTTACTACCGGGCGCGGAACGCCTTTTTCCACCTTTGTTCCGACAATGAAAATTGCGTCGAATGACCGCATTGCCGAAAAAAAGTCCGGTTGGATAGACTTTGACGCCTCGGGAGCGGAGGCGGACGCGCTGCTTGACCTCGTCGAGCGGACGGCAAACGGAGAATATACCTGTAAGAGTGAGGATTTTAGGGAAA
>JBJFAQ010000053.1:0-1639 GCA_051887995.1 Eubacteriales bacterium | reverse complement strand
CGCGCCTGGGGGGATTCGAACCCACGACCTACCGGTTCGTAGCCGGGCACTCTATCCACTGAGCTACAAGCGCACATTGTCAGGTATCGCCCGACAATATGGTATTTTATCACAGCAAAAAGGTTTTGTCAATAGTTTTTCAAAAAATAAAAAATCAGAGCTTCCCTGAAAAAGCGTTTCTTTTCAGCATAGGAAGCGGAAGCGCCGAAAAAAATCCCATGCGTCCACTGAAGACAGAGGACGGGTCAAAATCTCTGCCGCGAACGGATGCTCCGCACATTCCGACAGTGCACCGCGAATCCTTCAGCCGCTCACACGCATATTCAAGAAGCCTTCTCACAGCACAGTCCGTACGGTTTATAGAGGAAATGTCAATGTCGGATTCACAGTATGCGTCGGTAAGCTTCCGCGCAAGAGCCGCGGAATCAAAAAGCAGCGCGTCGCATACTCCGGCAATTTCATCGCACATAAGCGCCGCCGACGGGGTTTCTATCACCGCGCCTATTTCAATGTGCTCGTCAAACGGAATATTTTTCTCTCTCAGTTCGTTTTTTGCCTCGTTTAATATTCCCATTGCGCGCTCGGCGCCGTCGGAAGAGAGAATCCGCGGGACAAGCACGGTAAAGCTTCCGTGCGGCGAGGCCCTTAAAATAGCACTCAGCTCCTTATACAGCCGTTTTTTCTCCGCATCGCCCTGCCCTGAGCCGCAGGCGCCTGGCAGTCTTATAAAAGCCCGTCCGTTTCCTGCTGCCTTCGCCGCATGCCGGTATAGACTGCATAGGTCAGAGATGCCGATATCCGCGCCTCCGATGAAGTCCCGGCGCAAAACAAACCCGTTTATACCCGCAAGGAAAGCGTCGTCAAGCTCTGCCTCGCGATATATTTCCGCAATCGCGCTTCCGTTCTCGCCGGAATTTGCCTTCTGCGCCTTTTTTGTCGGTTTTGAAAGCTCTCCGAGGCGCATGGCGTATTCTCTTACCTCCGTACCGTCGGGATTCGGAATCAGAAGCCCCTTTTTTGCGTCGATAATGACAGGACATCCCTCATATATTCTTCTTTTTTCAATTTCTCCTGCGCGGCAGCCTATGAGCACGGGCACGCCGAACGAAAGGGAAGTAAGGGAAACACGCGAAATCGGAGATGAAGCGTCCGTAACAAGTCCGAGGAGCATACTTTCGTCGATAAAAGCAAGCTCTTCCGCCCGAATCCCCGGCGCGCAGAGTACAACAGGTCTGCCGTCGCCGAAAATGGCGGTTATCTCCTCTGAAGCGTCATTTCTCTCAGAGAGAAAAGGCATAAGATTCACAAGTGCATTCCTTATATGCATTGCCCCGCGCGAAAGAAACGGATCTCCTCCTCCGGATAATGCGGCGGCAAGCTCCCCCGAGGCAAAAAGGAGTGCGCTTTGCGCGTCCGCACCCTCATATATCTTTTCCTTTGCGAGAGCGATAAATCTCTCGTCGCAATCCAAATCGGTTTCTTCCGACGCCCGTCCGAGAGCCACCTGAAGCCTTGACAGTTCAAGTGCGGCATCATGCTCCGCCGCTCTCGGAAGCGCAAAAGGTGTCGGCAGGCTTCTTCTGTAATAGTGAAGCCTGCCGACAGCGCAGAGTGAATTAAGACCGCTGCCGCGAAGCTC
>JBJFAQ010000052.1:0-7143 GCA_051887995.1 Eubacteriales bacterium | reverse complement strand
GTAAGGAGAAAATTCATATGATGAAAAAACAGATCGTAATAATCTCACTGCTCGCCGTTCTGATTGTCGCTTTGCTCTGTGTCTATTTCATCGTCGTAAAGCCTGTCACGGACGCCGAGGAGGAAACTGAGACCGAAACGGCAATTGAGACAGCCCCGGGAGAATCCGTGGGACTTGCAGACAAGATTCTCGTCTATCCTTACATTCCCTCGTCGGATATGCAGTCGATAACGGTATACAACAGCTACGGTCAATTCCGCCTAAACAAAAACGACTCCGACGTTTTCCAGATTGAGGGACACGAGGGGCTTGCTTTTCAGGAAGAAAACATGTCCTCGCTTCAGACCAGCATCGGATATCCGCTTGCAATCACCAAGATAACAGACCCCGAACCGCTTGAGGAATACGGTCTTGCCGAAGTTACGCTTGACGACGGAACGGTAAAAAAACCGGCTAAATTCGTTATGGTAACAAAATCGGGCGAGAGGTACACGGGCTATGTCGGAGACAAAATCGTCACAGGGGCAGGCTACTACTTCCTATACGCGGAAAGACCGGAGGTTGTATATGTAATCGAAGAATCGGTTGCAAAATCGGTGCTTTCGCCCGTTGAATACTTTGTTTTTCCGTCCATTGTAACGCCGATGACGGCAAACGACTACTTCCTCGTTCACGATTTTACCATCATGAAGGGGGATGAAATGTTCCTCCATATTGATTACATAGAAGCCGAGGACCGTACCGGAACGGAATTTATAACAAAAACCTATGAAATGATTTATCCGAAGGACCTTACTCCCTCGGCGGAGGCGATTTCCGCCGCCATGCTCAATTTCTACACGGCAAACACCGACGGAGAAGTGAATATGGAAGTCGTTCACCTCGGAATCGACGACGAGGCGCTTGAAAAATACAACATAACGGACAACTGCTACTCCCTTTACTATACCTACGGAGAATATGACAATTTTCTTATGATAAGTCCGCGAAATGCAGACGGCTCATACTATGTCGCGTCTCAGATGTTCGACCAGATAGTAAAGGCGGACGGAGAAATGTTCGATTTTCTCACCTGGAGCTTGTTTGACTGGGTGGAAGCTCCCTTCTTCCAGATAAAAATTGACTTTGTGACCGACATCACGGTCGAATCGAGAGATTACAAGGTCACCTTTGACCTTGAGGGCGAAGGGCAGAACCTTGTCGTCACAGAAAGGGGAACAGGCAGTCACCCGGACACCACCAACTTCCGTCAGTTCTTCAAGACCCTGCTCTATTCATCATATGAGGGAGAATGCGGTCTTACAAGCGACGAAATGGAGATGTACCGTTCCCGCGGCGACAGCGAGGCACAGCTTATCCTCACGATTCACACAAAAGCCGGAAGAGAGCTGCGGTACAGGTTCTTCAGATACTCGGAAAGACGCTCTTATATAGAGCTTAACGGCGAAGGAGAATTTTACACGCTGCGCACTGTTCCCGACAAAATAATCGCGGATGCAAAGCGCGTCCAAAGCGGCGAGAAAATCAGCAGCACCGACAAATACTGAAAAATTCGGTGCGCTTCCGAAAACGCGGCGCGTTACAGCACCTAAAAAAATCGGCTTGAAATCTGTTTTTAAGATTTCAAGCCGATTTTTTCGATGCAAAGCATATGTCTTTTGCCCATAACCTAAGACGCCGCGGAAAAAACACACCCCTTCGTTTTTCATACGGCGGCAAAGACAAGCATAGAATAAAGCAAACAGACCTCAGAACTGGTCTTTGATTTTTTCAAGGCACTCGCGGCAGATGCGCTTGCCGTTGAAATACACAATGTCGTGTGCGTTACTGCAAAAAATGCACGCAGGATGATATTTTGTCAGCACAATCCGGTCGTCGTCCGTAAATATTTCTATCGCGTCCTTCTCCTTGATGCCCATAACTTTTCTTATTTCCATAGGCAAAACGATTCTTCCCAGCTCATCAACCTTGCGAACAATGCCTGTCGACTTCATAAAAATATCCTCCTTACATTATTTTCCATAAAATTACAATTATTGTAAGATTTATTATACGTTTTCCATTTTGCGTTGTCAATAGTTTTTTACAAAAAAACTCTTAAATTTCTTTGAAAAAATATTTTTTTACAGCAAATTTTGTCTAACGGTGTCACATTGAAAGGAAACAGCTATGCTCGGAAAGGTTTTTGGCGTTATAAGTCTTATTTCCATCGTTTTCGGCGTTATGAGCGGAAACACGTCGGCGCTCGGAGCGGCGGTGCTTGACGGCGCGCAGAGCGCAGTCACGCTCACTCTTTCGCTCTGCGGCGTGCTTTGCCTGTGGTGCGGAGTTATGAACGTTCTGCGCGAGGCGGGGGCGGTAAAGCGCCTTGCGGCACTTCTTTCGCCCGTTCTGCGCATTTTCTTTCCCGACGTGTGGAAAAGCGGCGAGGGGAAAGAGGAGATTGCCGCCGGGATAGGCGCAAATCTGCTCGGAATCGGCAACGCGGCGACGCCGCTTGCCCTCTCTGCCCTTAAAAAACTGAAAAAGAGCCACATAAAGCGCGGCGGCGCGCCCGAGGTCGCTTCCCGCGACATGATAACGCTTGCCGTGATGAACACATCGTCAGCGAATCTGCTCCCGACAACGATTCTTGCCCTCAGGCGAAGCGCCGGGGCGTCAAATCCCTTTTCCGTAGTACTCCCTATATGGATATGCTCATGCTGCGGCGCTCTTTTTGCCCTTTGTCTCTGCCGTGCCTGCGGAAAGGTATTCGGAGAAAAAAATGGAAACGGTTGAAAGGCTTGCCGCGCTCAGTATTCCCCTTGCGGTAGCGGTTACGGCGTTTATCCTGCTTTTTTCAAAAAAAGTAAGCTTCGACCACTTCCTTTCCGGCGCAAAAGAGGGACTTGACTGCGCCCGCACGCTCCTGCCTTCTCTTGTCGCCGTTCTCGCGGCGGTAAAAATGCTCTCAGCCTCCGGAGTGCTTGAATTTCTGCTCGGCCTTATCTCCCCGTTTACCGACCTTATAGGCGTACCGAGCGAGCTTCTTCCCCTGCTTCTGACACGTCCGTTTTCGGGGAGCGCGTCAACGGGCGCTTTTTCCGAGCTTCTCTCCTCCTGCGGCGCAGACAGTTTTCCCGCTTTCTGCGCCTCCGTCATCATGGGAAGCTCCGACACCCTCGTCTATATTCTGAGCATTTATTTTTCCTCCGTGGGCGTGAAAAAAACGCGCTACGCCTTCCCCTGCGCGCTTGCCGTCATGTGTTTCTCCGTCTTTTTCTGCTGCTTCATCTCAAGACTATTTTTTAAAGGGGTGTGAATAAGCGCGTAAAAGCGCGCGGAATAATAGTTGAAAAGAACGGGGAGGCGTACAATGCTTAAAGGATGTCAGAAACAAATTATTGTTCTTCGCGGAACGGGAAGCGAAATTTTTGAAGAGGCGTATTTTGTGCTGAAAAAGTCAAAGGACGGCAGTTCCGAACGTCCTTCAGGCGCAAAAGCGGACGTGAGAAACGCCGAAATGCTGCTTGAAGCCAACCGAATACTCGAAGACTGCCGCGTCGGAGGCAAAGCAAAGCGCAGGGCAAGCGAGCCGTTTCGCTCCGCCGTATTTTTCTCTGTCGGGCTTATTATAGGCGCGCTTCTTATTCTTGCGGCGCTCGCCCTCACTTGACAAACCGCCTTTTCTGTGATATAATGCTTTTTGTTATGAGCCAAATACGCGCTCTGTGTGTCCGATTTTTACCCTGCGAATTTTATACAGAAGCTCCCCGAAAGGTCTGCGGGCCGTTTGCTGATCCCGACGGGTGGCGTTTTTTCGTTGCGATTTTTATTTCGCGGCACATTCTCTGCATTTGTACATAACGATATAATAAAAAAAAGCCGCGCCGCTGCCTCCGAACGGCATGCGGACGCGCAGAAAGGAAAAAACTGTTCATGCAAAAAAAAGCAAACGGAAAGATCCGTGTTATACCGCTTGGCGGCCTCAATGAAATCGGTAAAAACCTGACCGTCATCGAGTACGAAAACGACATGATTGTAGTTGACTGCGGTCTCGGCTTTCCCGATGAAGATATGCTCGGCGTCGACCTCGTTATACCTGACATGACCTATCTTGAGAAAAACCGCGACAAGCTGCGCGGAGTTTTTCTCACTCACGGGCATGAGGACCATATCGGCGCTATACCTTATCTTCTCCGTATACTGAACCCCCCGATTTACGGCACAAAGCTCACGCTCGGAATCATAAATAACAAGCTGGAAGAATTTAAGCTCTCCGAAAAACCGGAGCTTTGCTGTGTTAAGGCGGGAGATGTTATAAAAGCCGGCAGTCTCTCGGTGGAATTTATTCACGTCAACCACTCAATAGCCGATGCGTGCTGCCTTGCCATCACAACTCCGATAGGAACTATAGTCCACACGGGAGACTTCAAGCTCGACCTCACGCCGATAGACGGCGAAATGATGAATGTCACAAGGCTCGGAGAAATCGGAAAAAAGGGCGTACTGCTCCTGCTCTGCGAGTCGACCAACGCCGAAAGACCGGGGTACACCCCCTCGGAGAAAAAAGTCGGAAAATCGCTCGAATATATTTTTTCGACAAACCTTGACAAAAGAATCGTCATTGCGACCTTCTCCTCGAACGTGCACCGCGTTCAGCAGATAATAGACATCAGCGCAAAGCACGGCCGCAAGGTCGCAATTACGGGTAGAAGCATGCTCAACATCGTAGGCGCCGCGGTGGAGCTCGGATATATGAATGTTCCCGACGGCGTGCTCATTGACATAAGCGAAATAAAGCGCTATAGGCCCGAAGAGCTTACACTTGTCACAACGGGAAGCCAGGGAGAGCCGATGTCGGCGCTGTACCGTATGGCATTCTCCGACCACGACAAGGTAAAGCTCGACTCAAACGCCCTCGTGGTGCTCTCGTCGAGCGCAATACCGGGAAATGAAAAGCTCGTCGGCAGAATAATAAACGAGCTGACCAAAAAAGGCGTAAGCGTGCTTCACGACGCCGTTGTGGAGGTTCATGTTTCGGGACACGCCTGCCAGGAGGAGCTTATGCTCATGCAGGCGCTCACAAAACCGAAATATTTTATGCCTATACACGGCGAATACCGCCACATGAGCGCAAACCGCGAGCTTGCTCTGACCATGGGAATGAGCCCGAACCGCATTTTCATCTCGGATATCGGAAAGGTACTTGAAATCGACCGAAAGGGCGCGCGCTGGAACGGCACTGTGCCCGCAGGCAACGTGCTTGTCGACGGATTCGGCGTAGGAGACGTCGGAAACATCGTGCTCCGTGACAGAAGGCATCTTGCGCAGGACGGTCTCATCGTTGTTGTCGCCTCGGTCGACGCCGAGGACAGGCTGCTCCTATCGGGACCAGACATCGTATCCCGCGGATTTGTTTATGTAAGAGAATCCGAGGAGCTTATGGACGAGGTAAGGAAAATAGCGATGGATTCCATCATCGACTGCCTTGACAGCTCGGACACCTACGACCGGATTCAGATAAAAACCAAGGTCAAGGACGAGCTTTCAAAATTCCTCTATACAAAGACAAAACGCAAGCCGATGGTGCTCCCCGTCATAATGAACGTGTAAAACGCACCGTATTTTTCCCGATTGCGGCAAAAATTTTGCCGTTGTTCAAAAAGACTTCATAAAATCAACACTATTAGTGTCTATAATATAACAGGCGTGTTTCGTAAAAGATTCCGGACGCCCTGATAAAATTAAAAAGATTGGACGGTATCCTACAATGGGAAAAGGACAAAGAGCCAGAGACGCAAGAGCTCAGGACAAAATCACTAATCCTCAGAAATACACTGCAAAGAAAAAGAAGAAAAACCTCTCATGGATAACGCCGGTGGTTCTCGTGTGCGTTGTCCTTGTCGTCGCCGCCGTTTTCGTTATGAACTATCTGAATGAAAACGGTATTCTCGAGCGCCGCAAGGTCGTAATGGAAAGCGAGCACTTTAAAATTACCGGTACGATGCTTCAGTACGCATCAATGACAACATACCAGAATTTCGCATATCAGTACAGTGACTATCTCACATATTTCGGGCTTGACACCTCGAAAAAGCTCTCGTCTCAGGAATACGGAGACGGTACATGGTATGATTACTTCAAAGAGAGCGCAGTCGAGATGATTTCAGAGGCGCTTGTCTACGCCGAAGGAGCGGTAGAAGCAGGCGTTGAGCTTGACGAGGAAGATCTTAACGACATCGAGGAATCCATCGCCCTGCTTTCGGAATATGCCTCGTCATACGGATACACAGAGAAAGCGTATATCGCCACTCTCTACGGAACAGGCGTTTCAAAGGACGATATCCGCGAATACAGCAAGATCGCATCGCTTGCAACCAAGTATGAGAACATGCTGAGAGACAACGAAGAGGCTTCCCTCTCGGCAGACGATGTTGAAGGCTATTATAAAGCCAACCTCAACACATATACTTATGCCGATGTTATCTATTATACGGACACGCTTATCCTCTCCGGCGAGCTTACCGACGAGGAAAGAGAAGAACAGAAGAAGAACTTCAGAGAAAGCTTTGCCGGCTTTGAAGCGGCAACAAGCGCCGATGAATTTAACGCTTCCGTGCCTCCGGAATCCGTTGACGACCCCGACACTCCCGCCGGAGAGACAACGGAAACCTCTATCACATACAGCGAAATCTCGATGCAAGAAGCTGCCGACTGGGTATTTGAGACAGAAAACGACGAGTTTGTACGTACTGCCGGTGAAATCAAGATTTTCGAGGAATACAACGAAGGCTCTGTCGATGAAGAAGGCAATGTTTCCGACTCAAACTACGCTGTTTCGGCATACTACATTGTCTCAACGCCCGATGTTGACCACAGCATAACAAAGAACGTAGGTCACATTCTCTTCAAATATGACTCCTATGACTCAGACGAAGCGGCAAAGGCAAAGGCAGAGGAAGTTTATAACGAATTCCTTGCGGGCGACATGACGAAAGAGAGCTTTGAAGCGCTCGGAAAGCAGTACACCGACGACTCAAACGTCTTCTATGAAAATGTTGAAGAGGGTGTAATGGTAGAAGAGTTTAACGACTGGCTCTTTGACCCCGCGCGCACAGTCGGAGAGACGTTTTTCGTCGTCGCTCGCTTTGCTAGGCTTTC
>JBJFAQ010000051.1:0-1657 GCA_051887995.1 Eubacteriales bacterium | reverse complement strand
AGGAAATCAAATTTTTCTCCCAGCTTTTCGATTTCCGACAAAATGCCCTCGTGATTGTCCTCAAAGGGAACAAGGTGCAGCTTGTAGTCGGGAAAGCGCTTATTCACCTTATACCACAAATCCATAAACGGTTTTGCGGGATTGAGTAAAGACGTACCGACGCAAAAAGTGGTATCGTATTTATGTGTGGCGGCATTTGCGGCGGCAACGGACTTTTTTGAGTAATCAATCATAAACTTTGCGTCCCGGTAAATTACCTCTCCCGCCCGAGTCAGACGCACGCCTGACGGAGTGCGCTCTGTCAGCTTCAGCTTCAGATGGCTTTCAAGCGCGTTCATCTGTTTCATAACGGCAGTCGGCGAAATATAAAGACGCTCTGCCGCCTTGGTAAAGCTGCCGCAGTCGCTGACGGCAATAAATGTATCAAGCATAGGGTTATACATATTGTGCCTCCCATACATCGGTATAAACTTTAAGTTAATACAATCATAACATATCGGAGATTCCATGTCAAGTGGAAAAATGATATACTGTAAGCAGAAAGCAGAGCGGAGGTATCGAAATGTCAAAAAAACTGATTGCTTTTTATTCGAGAGCAGATGAGAACTATGTAAACGGGTTGATTAAAACATTGGAGGTCGGCAATACGGAGATTGCGGCAGGAATAATCGGAGAGTTAACAGGGGCTGATTTGTTTAAAATTGAGCAAGCGGAGCCATATTCACGGGATTACAATGAATGTATCGCACAGGCTCAGGCGGATCAGCGGCAAAATGCCCGCCCCGCACTTAAAAACAAGCTTGACGCGCCCGAGGAATATGATTTGATTTATTTAGGCTATCCAAACTATTGGAGCACCATGCCTATGGCGGTATTTACTTTTCTTGAACAGTTTGATTTCAGCGGAAAAACAATCAAGCCCTTCTGTACTCACGAGGGAAGCGGTATGGGCAACAGCATAGACGATATAAAAAAGCTGTGTCCTGACGCAAGGGTTAAAAAAGGGCTTGCCATTCAAGGCAGCAGAGCATGTCAGTCGAGAAAGGATATTGAAAAATGGATTCGGGAGGATATTCTATGAGCATGAAAGAAATGAGCGTATTTCCCATGGGAAGCGCAAATGAAGCATTTGCAGAGTATTTCACAGGTCAGAGCTATCTTAATATGCTCTCCGCAGAGCAGGTCGTTATCGGAAATGTAACCTTTGAGCCGAAATGCCGCAACAGCTGGCATATACATCATGCGGATAATGGCGGCGGTCAGATGCTGATTGTTACTGCGGGCGAGGGCTGGTATCAGGAATGGGGAAAGCCGGCAAAGAAGCTGAGAGCGGGAGATGTGGTACACATTCCTGCCGAGGTAAAGCACTGGCACGGTGCAGTTTGCGACTCATGGTTTCAGCATTTGGCAGTCGAAGTGCCGGGGGAGAATTGCAAGACAGAATGGTGCGAGCCTGTTTCCGATGAAGAATATAATAAACTGAAATGAGGTGTTATCATGGCAAAAATTACCGCAGGAAGAGATGAACTTGGAAAATTTGCCCCCAAATTTGCGGAGCTCAACGACGATGTTTTATTCGGCGAGGTTTGGTCACGGGAGGACAAGCTGTCCGCAAGGGACAGAAGTATCGTTACGGTGACGGCGCTTATGGCAAGCG
>JBJFAQ010000050.1:0-1673 GCA_051887995.1 Eubacteriales bacterium | reverse complement strand
GATCACCCTCTACCGTGTAAGCATTTTCTATCTCATCACGCAGCTTGGCAATCTCAGCTTCAGTAAGGTCTTTTGCACGAGTGTCAGGGTTGATTCCTGTTTTTGCAAGAATGTCATTTGCGCTTTTTCTTCCGATACCGTAAATATAGGTAAGTGCGATTTCTACGCGCTTATTATTCGGAATATCAACACCAGCTATACGAGCCATTCTTTTTTCACCTCTCTGTTGAGTTTGATTGTGAACCTGCTTAACCCTGTCTCTGCTTATGCTTCGGGTTCTCGCAGATGACCATTACATGGCCTTTTCTCTTGATGATTTTGCACTTTTCGCAAATCTTCTTTACGGATGGCTTTACTTTCATTTGTATTACACCATACCTTTCTTTCGTTACTTTGCACGCCAGGTGATACGGCCCTTATCGAGATCGTATACCGACACTTCGATGGTCACCTTGTCACCGGGCAGAATTCTGATATAGTTCATGCGAAGCTTTCCGGAAATATGAGCAGTTACAACATGCTCATTCGGAAGCTTTACCTTGAAGGTGGCATTCGGCAGTGCCTCTATGACCGTACCCTCAAATTCAATTACATCATCCTTCGGCAGAAAAATCCCTCCTTACGCCTTGGCATGTAGAATGATCTCCCCTGCGCCGCCGCGGCTTCTCCAGCCGTCGGACCGCGAAACAGCCATAACCAACCGCCGCGGTAAGGAAACTGCGGTGCGTCCGGGAAAAACAGTCTTTCATAATATGATTGTTGGTTTTTAATTCTTATTCGGCGTCTGTCAGTATCACAGGTCCGTCGTCCGTCAGAGCAACAGTGTTCTCATAATGAGCCGACAACTTGTGATCCGCCGTCAGAACCGTCCATCCGTCGGAAAGCTCCTTTACATCGCCCGTTCCGACGTTGACCATAGGCTCAATTGCGAGCACCATGCCCTTGCAGAGCCTTACGCCCCTGCCGGGAGTTCCGAAATTCGGAACATCGGGAGATTCGTGGAGTTCATGACCGACGCCGTGTCCGACGTATTTTCTGACAACGCTGTAACCGTATTCGGCAACACAGCTTTCGACTGCGTGACCGATGTCACCGACACGGTTTCCTTCGCAGAACTGCGACATGCCGCGCTCAAATCCCAGCTTTGTCGCATCAATAAGCTGCTGCGCCTCTGCCGAGATTCTGCCGACAGGATATGTTCTTGCGCTGTCACCGTGAAAGCCCTTGTAAAACGCGCCGACGTCAATTTTGACGATGTCGCCTTCCTTCAGGATTGTGTCGGGTGACGGGATTCCGTGTATGACCTGGTCATTAACGCTGATACAAGCGCTTCCCGGAAATCCGTAGAGTCCGAGGAAGGAAGGCTTAGCACCGTGTTTCTCGATAAAAGTTCGAATCTTTGTATCAAGCTCCTTCGTGCTTATCCCCTCACGGATCGCGTCGCGGGCGACAAGCAATGCCTGCGCCGTGATGCGTCCCGCTTCTCTCATTTCTTTTAACTGAGCAGAATTTTTCAACTGTATCATATTTGCCTCAAAGCTTACTCAAGGCTTCCAGAGTCTTTTTGCTTATTTCCTCGACTTTACCTACGCCGTCGATTTTTATGAGAATACCTTTTTTCTCATAAAAAGCCTCGAGCGGCTCGGTCTGCGCATGATAGTTTTCAAGGCGTG
>JBJFAQ010000049.1:0-1677 GCA_051887995.1 Eubacteriales bacterium | reverse complement strand
CGCGGTTTATCAGTTCGTCGATGTGCATGAGAAGCGGGAAATCGGAGAGTTTGACTTTCCCTTTCTGAGCAAGCGCACGTACCGCCTCGGCAGTGCGGGAGGCTATTACAATGGATTCAAGGGTGACGCCGCTGAGAGTTTTCATGGCGTCATCAAATTTCATTCCCCTGCCAAGCAGAGTTCCGATAAGACGGGTACGTCCGCCGAAAACAGTGACGTAAAGGTCTCCGGCTCCAAGATAAATAAGATCATCTCCGCCGCCGCAGATGGAAAGCAGCCGTCTCATTTCGCGCACGCTCTGACCGAACAGAGCCGCCTGTGAGTTGTAGTGCAGCTTACCGTCCCTTGCCTCGGCAAGACCGACTGCAAGTGTAACACCGAGCGCGTATGCGTTTTTCAAAGCCACCGCGCATTCAACTCCGATCTCGTCGTCGGAAATGCTTATGTGGTAATAATCGGTTTCAAACATTTCCTTTATGCGGCGCAAAAGCTCCATATCAGTACCGCAGAAGCAGACCTCGGTCTGGTCGCGGTCGGCAAGCTCGTAGCTGGTGCAGGGGCCTCCTATTGCGCACAGGGAAAGGTCGTTTCTGCCAAGACGGCGGCGGTAAAGCTCGGGGTAGGGGATAAGCTCGCCGTCCGGGGTGTTCATCATTCCTTTGGTAACGGAAAGAACCGGAATTGAAGCCGGAAGCTCACGCAGGATATTTTCGGCGAACCAGTCAACGCCAAAGCTCGAAACGCCGCAGAGCAGCAGATCTGCGCCCTCAAGAGCTTTGTTGAATTCGTCGAATTGGAAGTACCTGATGCCGTCGGGAAGCTGGCGTTTAAGTGTGGGATGGAAGCCGTCAACTTTTGCGGCTTTGATTATTTCCGTGTCAAGCGGAGTTCCCACAAGGCGAACCTCGTGCTTGTTGTCTCTCAGGGGGAATGCCAGCGCGGACCCCATCATGCCGGCGCCGATAATCGTTACAGTGCTCATCATCTGATCCTTTTCCTGTTGGTTTTATTGTGATTATATTATACATTATTATCTTTTTTTTTTCAATACTCTGGACGGCTTTAATTATCTCAGTCGGTAAAAAAATATATCCGGCGGTTTGCCGGACTTGACATTATCGGGGTGTTGATGTAAAATATTAATAGCAATCTGCGTTCCGCATTCGCGTTCAAAATGAAAGGTACGGTCACTTATGTCAGCAAGTAAAACAAACTCCTGCAGAATAGTAATCAGTCTTATTTATATCGTCATGGGCATTGATTCCCTTATTCCGTCAATCGAGGCGGCGCTAAGATCGGCGCTTGAACTGGATATTATCGGAATACTCACGGCATCGGTAGGCATTCTGATGCTGCTTGCCGGGCTTTTCGGCATACTTGACGTAAAGCGCGGTGTATGCCGTACCATGGGAATAATTATTTTTGCTGTTTCGGCGTTCATGTTTGTGTGGTCACTTCTCAAGGGGCAGGGATATCAGCGCGACGGGCTTATCGGCGCGGCGCTGGCATGGCTGTTCATCATTTGCATATAAGCTTTGATTGCGTTGGGGGTCAATATGGATAAAAAAGAGTATAAAATTGAGATCAAAGCCGTAAGAGCGGATGATATCTCCTTTGTAAACCGCATTGAGCCGGGTGAGACGATACAGCTTGGCTTCAAATATTCTTATAATATTC
>JBJFAQ010000048.1:0-7304 GCA_051887995.1 Eubacteriales bacterium | reverse complement strand
GTGATGTGACTCGAACACACGACCTGCTGATTACGAATCAGCTGCACTACCGACTGTGCTACACTAGCAAGCCTGTCTATTATACAACACCGAATCGGTTTTGTCAAGGCAAAAAACAAATTTTTTATCCTATGGCGCAGAGAATGTAAGAGCCTGCTCGTCTGTGACGCCCGTTTCCGATGTTCTGTAATTTCCCAGCACGTCGTTTACCGCGTTTCTCAGCTCATCGTCAAGAATCATGCTCTTTCCGCCGGAATAATCGGAGAATGTGCCGCACTCGGAGCGATATTTCACCATATCCTCCCCAAGCATAAATTCCACGTCGAAGTCACATTCGGAAGTTTCGTCCGTCCACCCCTCGGAGTAGACAAGCTCCGCTATAAATTTGGCATCTGCCTCTTCCAAAGTCTGCACTGCGTCCGTCGTGTCGGACATAAACCGCACCGTGACAACTGCGTCTTTCTTTTTTTCTTCATTTTCGTTCTTTGAGCCGCAGGAAACAAGCCCTGCCGCAAGAGCAATGACAAAAAACAGCAAAAATATTCTTTTCATGGCGCTGACCTTCCTTTTTTATGACACGGCGGGAACGTAATTTATTCCGTCGCTTGATTTTTTTTATGATATATGGTAATATGAATAGAAAGTTTCGGCAAAATATCTCCGGAGGACTGATTTATGAATCTTTGCGACCTTAAAAATATACGCGGTATAATGTCCGCATTCGGAATACACTTCAGGAAAGAATTCGGTCAGAATTTTCTTATAAACCGCTCTGTCGTCGAGGACATAGCGGAGAGTTGCTCCGACCGCGCAGACAGCACCGTTCTTGAAATAGGCCCCGGTATCGGAGTGCTGACACAGGAGCTTGCGCTCAGATACGCCAAAGTAATCTCGCTTGAAATTGACAAAACCCTTATTCCTGTACTGTCATACACGCTTGGGGAATATAAAAATGTTGAAATAATAAACGAAGATGTAATGAAGACCGACCTCGGAGAGCTGCTTTCACCTTATTTTGAGCGCGGAAGTGTTTCCGTATGTGCAAATCTTCCGTATTATATAACCACACCGATTCTGATGAAGCTGCTTGAAAGCAGACTTCCGTTCGATTCGATTACCATAATGGTGCAGTCGGAGGTCGCCGACAGACTTTGCGCAAAAGCAGGAAAACCCGAATACGGCGCGATAACGGCGGTACTTTCTTACTACGGTGCCGCCGAAAGGCTATTCGACGTGAGCGCGGACAATTTTGTGCCGAGCCCCAAGGTCGATTCCGCTGTCGTGCGCATAAAGCTGTACAAAGAAATACCGTACAAGCCAAAAGACGAGAAGCTGATGTTCCGAACGATAAAGGCTGCGTTCGAGCAGCGCCGCAAAACGCTCTCAAATGCGCTCTCAAGCGGTTTCCCCGAGCTTTCAAAGCCGGAAATAACGCTAATAATAGAAGATTGCGGTCACAGAAACGACATTCGCGGCGAAAAGCTCGGAATTTCCGAGTTTGTAGCTCTTTCCGACGCGCTGTTTTCACATCTTTAAAGAAAAATCAGGGCGTCGCTTCGCCTAATATCAAAATCTTCTCCATATCCGACGTGCCGCGGCGCGTCGGACATGGAAAAATCATCTGTAATAGACGTAAAAGACCGTGATGGTGCGTTCTGCGCCTCCGTGTTCCAAATCTGCGCCCGTCAAAACCGCGCCCTCTCCCGAAAGCAGCTCCCACGCCTGCATTTGCTCGACCGGAGTGCGGAAAATAACATCGGATGACGCAAAAACAATAAATTCCCCGTCGCGTATGCTGAACGCGCCGTCCTTTGCGATGACCGTTTCAACGTCGTCTATTTTCTCGGTTACATATCTGATGCGCTGACGCGCGATTTTTTCCGCCATTTCAAGGCGGAATTTTTTACTGTCCTCTTTTTTTCTTCCGAAAAGCCCCATTTATCCGCCCTCCTGTCAGAGCCCCGTTTCCTCGTATATTTCGAGAAGCCGCTCTTCAATTTCCGTTTTTCTTGCGTCAAGGACACCGGCGCGGATGTAATCGCTCGCCGCGTCTCCGTAAAGCTCGGCTTCCACTTTTTCAAGCTCTTCTTCGAGCTTCTCTGCCTCCGCTTTCATTCGCTCGAGGCGCTTTTGCTTTCGCCGAAGGTCTGCCTGAGACTGCTTTGCCTTTAAATATTCTTCCCTTTCGGCGCTGACTTTTGCCTTTTCATCGCGTTCCGCATCGCCTCCGAGGCGTTCTGCCCTTGCATCCCTGTAAGCCTTGTATTCGCCGTATCCGTCTCCTATGTGCGTCACCTGATAGTCGATGATATCCGAGCCGTTCCAGTCTCCGGGGCAAAGCTCGATTACTCGCGTCGCAAGTTTCCCGATAAAATAGCGGTCATGCGACACGATAATCACCGTTCCGTCGTAGGCTTCAAGCGCGCTCTCAAGCGCCTCGCGCGAACCGATGTCAAGATGGTTTGTCGGCTCGTCGAGTATAAGCAGATTCATGTGTGAAAGAATCAGCTTTGCAAGCGTCAGTCTTGCGCGCTCGCCGCCGCTGAGAACCGACACGCTTTTTTCGACGTCCTCTCCGGTAAAGCGGAAAAGCGCAAGGGTGTTTCTGACTTCTGTTTCCTTGAGCGCGGGATATGCGTTCCAAAGCTCGTCAAGCACCGTGTTTGTCGGGGTCAGATTTTGATTTTCCTGGTCGTAATATCCTATCTCTACATTATATCCAAGCTCGATTCTGCCGGACGACGCCGCTATCTTGCCGAGCAGTATCTTTATAAGGGTGGATTTGCCGCAGCCGTTCGCTCCGACAATGAATACCCTTTCTTTTTTCTTTATGAGAAAAGAAATATCACTGAACAGTTTTTTCTCTCCGAACGCCATCGAGAGCGACTTTACCGAAAGCACCTCGTTTCCGCTTTCCGCGCCCTTTGTAAAGGTCATTCTTATATTCTTCGGCTCGTTTTCGGGTCTTTCGAGCTTCACCATGCGGTCAAGCGCCTTCTGACGGCTCTCGGCGGCAATAATATTACGCTCTCTGTTCCATGCACGCTGCTGCTCTATATATGCCATCTGGCGCGCGATCTCTTTTTGCTGATTTTGATAATGCTTTTCCGCGATTTCGCGGTCAATGCGCCTTTGCTCCATGCTTTCCGTGTAGCCGCCGCGGTATAGCTTTGCATGATGATTTTCAACCAAAAGCGTTTTGTTTGTCACCCTGTCAAGAAAATAGCGGTCATGGGAAATGACAAGCACGTTCTTTTTGTACGAAACAAGGAAATTTTCAAGCCAGAGAAGCGTCTCCATATCAAGGTGGTTCGTCGGCTCGTCGAGAAGCAGTATATCAGGCTCTCGGCAGAGCTGACGCGAGAGTGCAAGACGGGTTCTCTGCCCTCCGCTGAGAGCGCTGAAGGGCTTTGCCATATCCGCGTCGTCAAAACCCATTTTTTTAAGTATTGACGATGCGCGCGCGCGAAATTCAAGTCCGCCTTCGGCGCTGTAACGGCGATAAAGCTCGCTGTACTCTGCAGAGAGAGCGTGAGAGGAGGAAGCGTCGCTGTTTTTCAGTGCCGTCTCAAGCTCCGAAAGGCGTTTTTCCATTCTGATAAGCTCCGGAAAAGCCGCGTACATCTGCTCAAGCACGCTCTCGCCGCATATCTCCGATTCTTCAAAAGCGCCGTCCTGCGTGAGCACGCCCACCGTCTTGTCTTTCGATATATATATACTGCCGCCGTCCGCTTCGTACTCGCCCGTTATCAGCTTAAAGAGCGTCGATTTGCCCGAGCCGTTCACGCCTATAATTCCGAGCTTGTCTCCCTCCTCAAGAGAAAAGGAAACGTTTTCAAGTATTACTTTTGTCCCGACGGAAAAACCGAGGGACTCAACGCTTAGTGCAATCATGTTCTATCCTTAAAATTTAATCTTCATTTCCTTTGCAACGCCGAGAATACGAGCGCTTCCGCTTTCAAAATCCTCGGGCGTAAGCTCAATCGGGGAATAATCCTCGTTTTCCGGCATGAGGAAAATTCTGCGTTTTTCGCGGTGAAACCGCTTGACGGTAGCGCTCTCGCCACCGACAAGGCACGCGACGATATCCCCCTCCTCGGCATATTGCTGCTTGTGAAAAAGGACAAGCGCCCCGTTCACCATTCCGCAGTTCTTCATGCTGTCGCCGCATACCGAAAGATAAAAATAATCGCCCGGGTCATCGGCGCCGTGCAGCTCCGCACTCTCGTATCCGATAAGAGTTTCATTTGTGATGATAGGACGTCCTGCGCGTATTTCACCGATAATCGGAATCATGTGATGCCCGCAGAACGGTTCGGGAAGCTCTTCCGAAAAGTCAGAACCGTCCTTTGCGACAAGCTGTTCTATACCGACGCCGAGAAATTCCGCGATGCGCTTCATTTTATCCGCTTTCGGCACACTGCGCCCGCGTTTCCAGTCGGAAAGCGTAGACGGAGCGATTCCCGTCGCTTTTGACACCTGATATGAGGTCAGATTTTTGACTTTCAGTATTTTTTCGTAATTCGCATATCCCATAATATAACCTCGGCTTTTTCCGAAATAAGAAATATTTTTGAAATAGGGGTTGACAATATTTCGGTTTTGCGTTATAATAATTCCGAAATAGGACATATATTTTCGGAATTCAAAAATAAATACAATATATTATACTTGATATTCCGTCATTTGTCAATAACAATCGGAGGAAGCTGATAAAACATGTATTATGCCGAAACAAATTATGAAAACCGCCCGCTTTGTGCTTCAAATCCGCCGAGAATACGCTTTTTCTGCCGTCTCTGCGGAGCGCCGCTGACAGAAGCCGACCGGGCATTCCGCTTTTCGGGCAAGGTCATATGCGAGAGCTGCGTTTGCGAATTATCCGTAAGACAGATATTACGCATTTGCGAATTTACATCACGTGAAGAACTGCTGAGCGCGCTCGGATTTACGGAAATATGAAAGGATAGTGCTGACGATGAAAGAAAACGAGCATAAAGAAATACGGAATTTTCTCGAAAGCTACGAAACAAACCGCAAAATGCTTTCACTTATGCGGTATGAGAAGGAGTATTTCGGAGGAGAAGAGCGCGACCGTATCGACTGTCTGCTTGTTCCGGGAGGAGACGAAGTATTTTTACGCGCCAAAATGTATGAGGTCCGCCGCTTTGTCATGAGCATTGAGGACTCAAACGTAAAGCTGTTGCTTTTCTATCACTACATAAGAGGCATTCCGGTTGAAAAATGCGCCGAGCTTCTCGGAATCGGCAGAAGCAGCGCATTTCGCTTAAAGCGCCGTGCACTTGAATATGCCGAGAAGAAATTTTTTGAAAAAAAGGCGAGCATTTCAAAGCTCGCCGTCTGATTTTTTGCTTTTAAAAACATAAAATTGTCCTTTTTCTGCAACTTAACCCCAAAGTTCTGCCTCTTGGCAAAAAATAATTGACATATATCCGCAAAATAATTATAATAGTCCCATGACAGTTGTTCGGAGGCGATCAAAATGAAAATCCGAAATGTAAAGATTGTTCCCTGCGATGACGCCGACGAGGAAATCATCATTCGATGCCGAGAAGTGACCGAGGAAGTTAAAGAGCTGAAAAAACGCCTCGAGGAAGAAGCCGCGGGGGACGAAATAAGCCTGTGGCTGCACGAAAGAGAGTATTTCATAAAGAAATCCGATATTCTCTTCTTTGAAACAGCCGACGGCAAAACCGCAGCCCACACAAAGGACCATATGTACTATACGGACCTTCGGCTCTGCGAGCTTTCCGCGTCTCTTCCGAGATATTTTATGCGCGTTTCCAAATCGTGCGTTCTGAACACACGCGCCGTGTCATCACTAAGGCGCGACCTCACCGGCATCGGCGAGGCGGCTTTTGCCGGCACAGAGAAAAAAGTTTATATTTCACGTATGTATTATAAACCCTTCAGGGAACTGCTGCACGAGGAAAGGCAGCTCTGAGGGCATGAAAGGACGGTTATTATGAGCTATCACAAGGAATTCAGATTCGGCGGAGGAAATCTTTTCTGGGGCATAATGCTTGTGCTCGCCGCGGTGGCGCTTATTATATACGGAGTAGGAGTAAATTTCGATGTAATCGGGATTCCCCTGTCAAAGCTCCTTATCGGCGCCCTGCTCGCTTTATGGATACTGAAAAAGCTGATTTCAGGCCGCACGATTTTTGACAAGCTCGACATTTTTTTGCCGCTCGGTCTGCTTTTCATTGTTTTTGAAAAGTATATTGCGGAGTATATCGGCGTCGAAGATTCAAATATTATTTCCAACTGGATAGTGATTGTCGCCGCACTGCTGTTTAGCGCGGCAATGCACATGCTTTCCGACGGCAGTAAGAAAAAGGAATACCAAAACGACACCGAAGGCAAAAAAAGCGAATCACACAGGGGAATGGCAATGTCGGGCGGAATATATATCGACGCAGGAGAAAATAAAATGCAGTTTGTAACAAACAGCTTCGGCGAAACCGAAGTATTCTACCAGAACGCAGAGCTTTTAAGCGGCAATACCGCAAGTCTTGAGGTCGTCAACTCATTTGGCGAAGTAATCGTCCATGTGCCCGCCGAATGGAACGTTGAAAACCATATGACATGCTCATTCGGCTCAGTTGAAGTGAGACGTCAGACGGTAGATTCCGAAAAAACGCTGATTCTGACGGGAAAAAACAGCTTCGGTTCGGTCGAAATCGTCTCACCGTAAATAAAGACGCATAAAAAACAGCTGGGACTTCTTCGGAAGCCCGGCTGTTTTTATGTTTTACATTATAATTTAAGAACTTTTGCAAGGCGGCTCAAAAATTATTTTGCCTCATTCCTCCGCACGGTCGAAGAAATATTTTCCTCTGTGAGCGCGGACGCTCTGCACAAGTCCGAGAATTATGTACATCGACATCATAGACGAGCCTCCGTAGCTCATAAACGGAAGCGTTATCCCGACGACGGGCAGAAACGCCATACACATTCCGGTGTTTTCAAGTGTCTGAAGGATAATAAGCGCGGACGCCCCGACGCAGATATATGAGCCGTAAGGCTTTCGCGCGCTGTGTGCAATCATGAGTATACGCACAACCATTATGACAAGCACGAGAATAAGCAGAATACCTCCGATAAACCCGAATTTTTCGCAGAATGTGGCGAAAATAAAGTCGGTGTGTGCTGCCGGTAGCTTCTTATAGTATGAGCCTCCGTGGATTCCCTGACCGAAAAGCCCTCCGTTTGCAATCGCCTGACGGCTGAGCAGCGGCTGAAAGCCCTTGTCAAGAGGGTCAAGCTCAGGATTGAAGCCT
>JBJFAQ010000047.1:0-7395 GCA_051887995.1 Eubacteriales bacterium | reverse complement strand
CCATCTATCTCCTTTGTGCCGCCGACGGTATAAAGCGTAAGGCAGGAATCCGCAACAATGCTTCTGCCGGGTTCCATTATAATGCGCGGTCTTTTTATGCCCGAACGGCTGACTTCTGCGTCAATAAAAGACGCGATACGGCAAATAAAGTCCGCATAGTCAAGCTCCGGCTGGCTTTCGGTATATCTTACCCCAAAACCGCCGCCGAGATTCAGAATGTCCGCCTCGTACCCTGTCTTGTCCCTTACGGAGGTTATATACTTTATCATCAGCTCCGCCGCGTCGCAAAAGGGCTTTATATCGAATATCTGCGAGCCGATGTGGCAGTGAAAACCGTCAAGGCGGATATTTTTCTTTCCGAGCGCATAAACTACCGCCCTGTCCGCCTGACCTGTCTCTATCGGTATGCCGAATTTGCTGTCCACCTTGCCCGTGGAAATTGCCGCGTGGGTATGCGGGTCGATTCCGGGGGTAAGCCGCAGAATTATCGGCTGCCTTACCCCTTTTTTCCCCGCGTACTCGTCGATTTTATCAAGCTCAGTCAGATTATCGACGACAAAATGTCCGACACCGCTGTCAATTCCGTAGGCAATGTCCTCGTCGGTCTTGTTATTTCCGTGGAAAAAGGACTTTGAAACGTCAAATCCCGCCGAAAGTGCCGTATACAGCTCGCCGGGCGAGACAATATCTATCCCGATTCCCTCTTCCTTTGCGATTCTGTATATATATTTGCAGGAAAACGCCTTGCTTGCGAAAAGGGGATAAGAGCCTTCTCCGAAATATTTTTTCATCGCGTCCTTGTATATGCGGCAGTTGCGCCTTATTCTTTCCTCGTCCATTACCATAAGAGGCGTGCCGTATTTTTCCGCAAGCGAGACCGTGTCGCAGCCCGCTATCGTCAGATGTTCTTTTTCGTTTATTCCAAGATTTTTATGAAGCATTTTTCTCTCCCGATGAGAGTGCGGGCTCTCCCCCGCGACCCTCTTAAAGCAATTTTTTCAGCCTTTCAGCCGCCTCTTTTGTCTTTTCTCTGTCTCCGAACGCGGTGAGGCGAAAATAGCCCTCACCTGCGGCTCCGAAGCCCTCTCCCGGCGTTCCGACAACCTGTATTTCATTTAACAGATAGTCAAAAAACTCCCATGAACTCATTTTTCCGGGGCATCTCAGCCAGATATAGGGCGAATTTTTGCCGCCGGTAAACCATATGCCCTTTGCTTCAAGCGCCGAGGCAATTATTTCCGCATTTTTCATATAATAACCGATAAGCTCCCTGCACTCCGCGTCGCCCTGACTGCTTAGCGACGCTTCGGCGCCGCGCTGTACCACGTAAGGCACGCCGTTGAACTTCGTCGCTTGCCGTCTTGCCCAAAGCTTGCCGAGCTTTACGCCGCCCGCTTCAAGCTCATTTGGCACAATCGTCCAGCCGCACCGAGTACCGGTAAAGCCCGCGCGCTTCGAGAGAGAATTTATCTCCACTGCGCACTCCCTTGCCCCCGGAATCTCATATACCGAGCGTGGATAGTCGCCGTTTATATAGCTCTCGTATGCCGAGTCGAATATTATGAGCGAGCCGGTTCTCAGAGCATAGTCTACCCATTCCGAAAGCCCTTCTCTTGTATAAACCGCGCCGGTCGGGTTGTTCGGCGAGCAGAGATAAATCACATATGTCGTATCGCCCTCGGGAGGTTTCGGCAGAAAGCCGTTTTCTTCCGAAGCGCAAATGAAGGTAATTTCTCTGCCGCACATAAGATTGCTGTCTACATAAACGGGATAGACAGGACTTGGTATCAGTATCTTGTTGTCGCCGAGAATATCCGTAATGTTGCCGATGTCGCTTTTCGCGCCGTCGCCGACGTATATTTCCTCCGCCGATATCTCAGTCCCGCGGCGAAGATAGTAGTCCGACACAGCGCACCTTATGAAATCATAGCCGTATTCGGGCGCGTAGCCGCGGAAGCTGCTCTTCCGGCTCTGCTCCTCCACCGCCTTCTGCATAGCCTCCGTAACGCACGGCGTCAGCGGAAGCGTAACGTCTCCTATTCCCAGCCTTATTATCTCTTTTCCGGGATTTGCGCTCTGATAGGCGTTTACCTTTTTCGCAATATCGCTGAAAAGGTAGCTTTCCTTTATCCTCGAAAAATTGTCGTTCAGTTTAATCTTCATATTCGTAAACCCCCTCATATACCTTCACGGCAGGTCCTGTCATAAACACTCTCATGTCCTTTGTCACGGTAATCGACAGCTTTCCTCCGACAAGCGCGACCTCTATCGGAGCATCATAGTCGCAATGCCCTCCGAGCACGGAGGCAACCGCCGAAGCGCATGCGCCCGTGCCGCATGCATATGTCTCGCCGCTGCCGCGCTCCCACACTCTCATATAAAGCCTGTTCCTTTCGACAATCTTTACAAACTCAGTGTTTACTCTCTCCGGAAAAAGGCTGAAATTTTCAAATTCGCTCCCGATTTTCTCAAGCTCAAGCGAATCAGGGTCTGCGCAGAAAATGACCTGATGCGGATTTCCCATTGATACCGCCGTTATGCGGTATTCCTTTCCGGCAATTGTCACAGGCGCGTCTACCATGGGGCCTTCGGCGAGCATCGGCAGCTTTTCCGGCGCTGTCTCCGCCTTTCCCATATCAACGCGCACCGAAGTCACTTTTCCGTTTTCGACAAAGAGCTCAAGGTACTTGACTCCGCTCTTTGTCTCTATGCTTAGCTGCGTTTTGTCGGTAAGACCGCGATCATAGACGTATTTTCCTATGCAACGTATCGCATTTCCGCACATGTTCCCCTCTGAGCCGTCAAGATTGAACATTCTCATTCTGAAATCGCATGTGTCCGAGCGGCAAATGAGCACAAGTCCGTCGCTTCCCACCGAATAGTGCCTCGGAGACATCATCGCAGACAGCTTTTCAGGCTCTGCTATTTCTTTTTTTGTGCAGTCAACGTATATATAGTCATTGCCGCAGCCGTGCATTTTCGTGAAATTTATCTTCATTTTGTCTCCGACATCAGATCCTTCATTCCGTAAAGACCCGGCTCCTTTCCGACAATGTATTCCGCCGCCTTTATCGCCCCCTCGGCGAAAAGCGCACGGTCAAACGCTTCGTGCTTTATGGTTATCTGTTCGAGATCGGTGCAGATTTTCACTTCATGTATGCCGATAATATTTCCGCTTCTCACCGAGGATATTCCGACCTCATTTTTTTCCCGCTTTGCGTTTCCGCTCCTGCCGCAGTTTGCAAAAGCGTCGGGGCGCACCTCCTTCACCGCGTCAAAAAGCATGAGCGCCGTTCCGCTCGGAGCGTCAGCCTTTCGGTTATGATGCGTCTCTATTATTTCAACATCTGCGTCATCAAATACCGAAAGCACCTTTTTCACCGCGCCGCAAAGAGTTGCAATGCCGATAGACATATTTCCGGAATAAAACACCGCGGTTTTCTCTGACGCTTTCATTATATTCTCTTTTTCGGATTCCGTGTGTCCCGTTGTCGCAATAACCACCGGAATTTTCTTTTCTGCCGCATATTCGGCAATTTCAGGAGCCGCAGTGTGGAAAGAAAAGTCAATTATCACGTCGGTCTCTTCCTCCGCCTCCGATATGTGTCTGTGCTCGTTTTTGAGTCTCGTCTCGCCGTAGGACGGATCGACAAGAGAAACACATTCGTTTCCCGTACCGCAGACCGCTTCCATTACATATGCGCCCATTCTGCCGAGCGCGCCGACAAGCGTAATTCTCATACCGCAAGCCCCCGTGCTCTCATCTCGCATACGAGCGCATCTTCATGCTCCTTCTCCATCGGATAGAGAGGGGAGCGCAGAACATTTTCGGTAAATCCGAGCCTTGCCATCGCCGCCTTTACGGGGACGGGATTGACCTCGCAGAACAAAAGATTTACAAGCGGCAGAAGCTCAAGCTGAAGCCTGCGGCTTCCTTCGATATCGCCGCGGAAAAACCGGTCGCATATTTCGACTGTCTTTGCCGGCATGAGATTTGAGAGCACGGAAATTACTCCCTTTGCACCGAGGGAAAGGAGAGGAACTATCTGGTCGTCGTTTCCGCTGTACATGTCGAGCTTTCCGTCAACGAGCGCCGCGGTCTGCACTATCTTCGCCATGTTTCCGTTTGCCTCCTTAAAGGCGGCAATATTCGGGTGAGCGGCAAGCTCAAGGTATGTCTCAGGCTCGATATTAACCCCTGTGCGGGAAGGCACATTGTAAAGAATAACGGGCTTCTCGGACGCGTCGGCAAGCTCCGTATACATACGGACAAGCCCTTTCTGCGTCGTTTTGTTGTAATACGGCGTCACAAGCAGGACCGCGTCTGCTCCTGCCGCGCACGCGTGCTCGACAAGTCCCTTCGCATAGCTCGTATCGTTGCTCCCCGCGCCTGCAATGACAGGCACTCTGCCGTTTGTCTGCTTTACGACAAAGGAAATCGCGTCCCTGTGCTCGTCGTCTCCGAAGGTTGAGGCTTCGCCCGTCGTTCCTGCAACGACAAGGGCGTTTATCCCCTCGCTTATCTGAAATTCCACAAGCTCGGCAAATTTTCCGTAATCAATCTTTCCCCGCTTGTCAAACGGAGTAATTAGGGCGGTTGCAACACCTGTAAAGACGGTTTTTTTCATGATTATCTCTCCTTTTTCCTGCTAAAACGTTAGGAAATTACAAAAGGCGCCCGAAGTTAAGACTTCGAGCGCCGTTTATAACAGATGTACAACCATATACTTCCCATTTAAGGAACAAAATACAGCCATAAAAACCATAAACACATAACTCTCCGCCTTATTCAAAGCGACAGTCCAGCAAATATTATTTGAAGAACCAAGACAAAGCCGCGACACTTCTCTTTCGGCATCCGACCCTTTTCCGAAACCGCTTGCCTTCCGCTAAAGGCTTTATCGCGCGAATATCGGTACTCTTTTCAAGATGCGCCTTTATAATGTTTGGGCTTATTTTATCACACATTCCCCCGCTTGTCAAGGACTTTTTTACGTTATTTTGGGTTTTTATGCATGTATGTCTGTTTTCCTGCCGCTTTTTGTCAAGGCAGAGCGGCAAATAATATGAACAAAGTGTAAATCTTACCTGGAGGTCTTGACAAATCCAGACTATTGCGATAGTATAGACTACGGAAGTAGTCTGAAAGGAGACAGAGAAAAATGGAAAAAAAGATTTTTGACAGCGAGTTAAAGGTGATGGATGTCATATGGGAAAAGGGAGATATAAGCGCAAAGGACGTAAGTCTCAAAATGGCGGAGCTTGCCGGCTGGAACAAGAACACGACCTACACCGTGATAAAAAAGCTGGAGGCAAAGGGATATATAAAGCGCACAGAGCCGGGCTTTATCTGCTCCGCCCTCGTCTCCCGAAAGGAAGTGAGCAAGTCGGAAACCGATTCGCTTGTGGAAAGGCTTTTCGGAGGGTCAAAAAAGGCGCTCTTTTCTGCCCTGCTTGAAGATGAGGCTCTGACGTCGGACGAAATTGAAGAGCTTCGCAAAATGATTGAAAAAAGGTAGGGCTTATGGCAGGCGAAATTTTCTACTGGTTTTTCAACATGAGCATTGCCGCGTCTCTGTCGGGCGTTATCGTGCTCCTTATCGGGCACATACGGAAGCTGCCGCGGCGCTTTGCGTGTGTTTTGTTTGTCATTCCTTTTATCCGCATGTGGATTCCGGTGGGGCTCGGCAGCAAATACGGGCTTCTTTCCCTTATCTCCCGCTTTACGACAAGAAGCGTTGCATTTTTCGATTCGTCGTTTACGACAACGAACTATATCATGGCGGCAAACAGCTATTTTCCGATTACGTACAAGGCAAATGTACTCGAAAACGTGTTCAAAATATCCTTTTATGTGTGGGCGGTGACAGCCGCGGCGCTTCTTGCCGCGTTATTTATCCTTTACGGAGCGACAATGAAACAGCTTAAAAACGCAAAGCACCTGAAAGACGATGTTTACATCTCGGAATACATAGATTCGCCGGCGCTTTACGGCATAATAAAGCCGCGCATAATTCTTCCCGCCTCATATGAGGAAAAGGAGCTTGACTTTGTGCTTCTCCATGAGAGAATGCACAAAAAAAGAGGAGACAATCTGTGGCGCATGCTCGCCTTTATAACGGCGACTGTCCATTGGTTCAATCCGCTCGCGTGGGTACTTCTCCGCGGCTATCTTTCCGCCGCCGAGCTTGCCTGCGACGAGGCGGTGCTCGCAAAATGCGGCGAAGAGAGAAAAAAAGCCTACGCGCTTGCCCTCGTCTCATGCGAAGAAAAAAAGACTTTCTTTGCTTCCGCCTTCGGCGGGGCTAAAATTCGTGTCAGAATCGAAAATATCCTTTCCTATAAGAAGCTGTCGGCGCTCTCCGCCGTCGGATTTACCGCGCTTGTCCTCGTTATCATGTATACCCTTCTTACAAACGCAAAGTAAAAGGGCAAAAAACAAATTTTTAAAAGGAAAAAAGATGAAAAACAGAGCTTTCAGAAACTTTTATATCTTTTCGGTGCTCGGCGTGCTTCTTGCCGCTTCTTATCCGATATATATGGGCCTCTCAGTACTTATCCACGTCGTGCGTGAGAGCGCTGTTCCCGTCGAGAGCTATCCGAAATACGTAATCCCCTACACACCGATTGCACTGGCAGTCCTTTTCGGGGTGCTGATACTCCCGCTCGCATTGCGACACGTGCGCCGCTGTGCCACAGGAGCCGTTTCCGCCGCCTCGCTTGCTGTTTTTTTCATTGCCGAAAGGATAATGGAGACGAAAATACAGGTAAAGACGACAGAGCTTGTGCCGCTTGAGGGCTGGCAGATGTCTCTCTGCTATGTCCCGCCCGACATGTATGAAACAAGAACGTGGGATGCGGTCGATATTCTGCTCGGAGGTTACAGTCCCGCCTTCAAAATCCACTTTTACATTATTTCCGCCGTGCTCATTCTTGCTGTAATCAACTGCTTCTGCGGCTTCGGAAAAATGATAAAAGACGGAACGCGAAACCGCCTTTCCTCCCTTGTCACGCAGGCGGCATCGGCGGCGCTCTTTCTCGGTCTTTGCATCTTAGCCTGCTTTACCTCCTTCTACCGGACGGGCGAAATGACGGTTCCCGCCGTTTCCGCCGTGCTTATGAGCGTATTTTTCGTCGTTTTCGGGCTTACGGCGGGGATTTTTACTGCCTCGTTTACCGTCGGAAAAAGGAAAACTCTCTCAGTGCTTCTGCCCTCCCTTGTGTCGGCGCTTGTCACTCTCATAATGTATATAGGGGAAATGCTTCTTTTAAACTTCAATCTCTACCGCTTCGGAGAGGGCTTCTTCTTTGATGCGCTTCCATTCATTGTGCTTGCTCCCGCCGACATCTGCGTTATTCTCCTCTCAGGCGTGCTCTGCGCTCTCCTCTCACGTG
>JBJFAQ010000046.1:0-1705 GCA_051887995.1 Eubacteriales bacterium | reverse complement strand
ACATTTACCGTTTCGCATATTATAATAAAATCAGTAAATGTTTAAAATAAAAAAGCAGGAAAGGAACGGTCAGAAAATGGAAAGCAAAGGACAAAGAAAAAAGGATATGGGCTACAAAGCCTACTTTGCCGCATTCGCGGTAATGATAGTGATAGTTATATCCGCCATCTGTATTCTTTCCGGATGCCTTGACCACCTTCTTTTTGCTCCGGACATTCCCGCCGCAGACACATCCGACGACAGCTCATCTGCCGACAGAACAGACACGGAAGCCACAGCCTCCCCTGACACTGCCGCTGACAGCGAGACGCCGTCAGACTCCAAGCAAAGCTCGGATACGGAAAGCGGAAGCACAAAGGATACGGAAACATCAAAGGACAAGGAAACCACATCCGAGCCCGAAGAAACCACAAAAGAGCCGGAAACAACAAAGCAGCCGGAGACGTCAAAAGAGCCCGAAACCTCAAAGGCGCCTGAAACGTCAAAGAGCGAAGAGACCTCTGCCGCGCCGGCACCGGATGACGAAATCATCACCTCTGTCGACGATAATCTGAAATGCAAATACAGCGACGGAAGCCTCACGATAACAGGATACAATGGGTCTGCCGAAAAAATATCCGTGGCAAAATCCATCGACGGCGTTGATGTGTCCTCAATCGGAAGCAGTGCTCTCGCGGGAATCGCAGAGCTTAAGGAAGTCCGTATATCCTCCGGCATAACCTCCATTGGTTCAAAGGCTATGAGCGGCTGCGCCGCGCTGAGTGCGGTCTATATTCCAAAGTCGGTAACAAGCATAGCTTCCGACGCTTTTGACGGCAGTGAGCTTGTCACAATTTACTGCGCTCCAGGCTCGTACGCCGAGAAATACGCAATTTCAAACGGAATAAATTATAAAAATACATAAAGTCAGTTCCAACGGATTTTCTTTCCGTACTTTTCAAGTACCGTGCGCAGTAAAAATCCGAGCACTCCGCAGGAAAGCAGTTCTCCTATGCCGACGGTAAGCATGAAAAACGGTATTGTTCCTTCCGCACCGTAGGCATACGCAAGTACGAACGGAACGATAACCGTGTTTGCCGCAATCGGCGGGATAAGCGACAGAAAACGGTGCGAGCGCAAAAAATATGTTCCGAGCGCACCGATGAGAGTTGCGAGGCTTCCGAAAACAACGTCCCAGACGACACATCCGGAAAGAATGTTTCCGATAATACAGCCGATAAAAAGCCCCGGCACAGCGGCAGGCGTGAAAACGGGCAAAACCGTAAGCGCCTCCGCTACGCGGAGCTGAATAACGCCGTTTGACGGAAGCAGAACGGCAAAGGCAACATAGAGAGCGGCGATAAGCGCCGCTCTTGCAACGAACAGTGTTTTTTGATTTTTCATAATGGTATGCTCCTTTAGTTTTGTTTTAAGTGAGGAAGGTTTCGAACTCACTTTTTTCGGAAAATAAAGTTATTTCCCTGCCTTTGTCACGGCAGAGCCGCGAAGGATGGCGTTTGCCGCCTCTTTTTTTGCGATTCCGCGAATCAAAACAATCGACAGAAAGCAGAACGCGGCGGATACCACTGCCGAGGAAACAGCCACGGTGTACTGTGCCGGAATAATCGCATATACACCGAGAAAAGCGGCAGACGGCGCAACGATGAAGCTGAGCGCGATACTGTATGAAACGGAAAAAGCGTTTATCAGAATCGACGAAACAGCG
>JBJFAQ010000045.1:0-7463 GCA_051887995.1 Eubacteriales bacterium | reverse complement strand
CTTTGCCCTTGACATTATAATCGGAAAAGGACCGGCTGCGCGGAGCATACGAATTGACCTGCCGAAATTCACCCTTATAGGAGCAACAACAAGAGCAGGACAGCTTTCAACCCCGCTTCGAGACAGATTCGGCGTCATTATGAAGTTAGAGCTTTACACGCCGGAGGAGCTTGCGGAAATCGTGCGGCGCAGTGCGGGAATACTCGACATGACCATAACCGATGACGGAGCATATGAGATTGCATCGCGCTCGCGCGGCACTCCCCGTATTGCCAACAGACTTCTTAAGCGGGTGCGAGATTTCGCCCAGGTAAAAGGAAGCGGTGTTATCGACTCAAACATAGCCAACTTTGCACTCGGAAAACTTGAGATTGACGAACTCGGACTTGACAACACAGACCGCCGTATGCTTGAAACTATCATAAAATTCTACGACGGAGGTCCTGTCGGACTTGAAACGCTTGCGGCAACCGTAGGCGAGGAAGCCGTGACGCTTGAAGACGTGTACGAGCCTTATCTTATGCAGATAGGCTATCTCAGCCGCACGCCGAGAGGTAGAATCGTCACTCGCATGGCATATGAGCACCTCGGTATTCCATACAGTGCAAAACAGGCATCGGCAGAACAGATAAACATGAACTTTGACGAGTGCGGAGAAACAAAAAATGGCTGAAAAAATGAAGATAGCGGTGCTTGACGTCTCCGCCATCGGAGACGACCTTGACATGAACGAATTTTTCGGACGCTTCGGCGAAGTTTTCGCATATGAAAACACTTCGCCAGAGGAGTTTGAAAAAAGGTGCGCGGACGCTGATATCATTGTTCAAAACAAATACAGGCTTGACCGAAAAAGCCTCGAAAAAGCCTCCTCTCTTAAGCTCGTGTGCGAAGCGGCAACAGGTTTTGATAATATTGATATTTCTTTCTGCCGCTCACGCGACATTGCCGTCTCAAATGTTCCCGGATATTCGACAGACTGCGTTGCTCAGCTTACGGTAACCATGGTTCTGAACCTTTTAACGCATATTCCCGAATACACCTCTTACGTTTCCGAAGGAGCATACACACGTTCGGGTATTCCCAACAGACTTACGCCCCGCTTCAACGAGCTTGCGGGAAAAACATGGGGAATTGTCGGGCTTGGAAACATCGGAAAAAAGGTGGCGCTTATTGCTAAGGCGTTCGGATGCAGGGTTATCGCCTGCAAGCGCACGTCCGAAAGCGGATATGAATGTGTTGATATAGACACGCTTTGCCGCGAAGCGGACATAATTTCCCTGCACACGCCGCTGAATGAAACTACAAAAGGACTTATAGGCGCAGCCGAGCTTGAAAAAATGAAAAAAACGGCAATTCTCATCAATGTTGCGCGCGGCGCGGTCACAGACGAAGCCGCGGTTGCATCCGCCGTGCTTGAGGGGCGCATTGCGGGATTCGGCTGTGATGTATACTCCACTGAGCCATTTCCGGAAAATCATCCGTTTACACCGCTTCTCGGACTTCCGAATGTCTGCCTTACACCGCATATCGCATGGGGCGCATACGAAACGCGCGTCAGACTGATGAAGGAAATTGCGGAAAACATCTCCGCCTTTCTCGCAGTAGAAAAACGCAACCGCATAGACTGAAATTAGGCTGCCGCCTTCCGCGGTAGCCTAATTTTATTGCTTAAAACTTAAAAGCCTATTGACAGCATAGGAATTATATGCTATAATGAATTAAACACATAAGTAAAATAGGAATTATGAAGATACAGGAGACAGATATCTCTCAACTTCTCTTTTTTCTGAATAAAGCATGAGTGTTCACATGAAAACAAGGACGGAGAGCAAAATATGAAGGCGCTTATTGCCATGAGCGGAGGCGTTGACTCGTCTGTTGCGGCGTTTCTCGCAAAAAATGAAGGCTACGACTGCATCGGGTGCACCATGAAGCTCTATTATAATGAAGACGCAGGGATTGCGAAAGGTCACACCTGCTGTTCTCTTAGCGATACGGAGGACGCGCGATCCGTGGCTTGCCGGCTTGGAATACCGTACTATGTCTTCAATTTCACTTCTGACTTTCGGGATAAGGTAATTGACAAATTCATATGCAGCTATGAAAACGGAATGACCCCCAATCCGTGCATAGATTGCAACCGATACATGAAATTTGACAAGCTGTTTCAGCGAGCGGAGATACTTGGCTGTGACTATGTTGTTACAGGTCATTATGCGAAAATCGAAAAAGGCAAAAACGGGTATCTTTTAAAAAAAGCGGACGATGAGACAAAGGACCAAAGCTATGTGCTTTATTCAATGACGCAGGAACAGCTCGCACACACCCTTTTTCCGCTCGGAGCAATGAAAAAGACCGAAACCCGCCGCATAGCGGAGGAAAACAGCTTTGTTACCGCCCATAAGGCGGACAGTCAGGATATTTGCTTTGCGCCTGACGGTGATTATGCAAAAGTCATTGAAATAAGCTCAGGCAAAAAGCCGGAACCCGGATTTTTTACCGATACAGGCGGAAATATTCTCGGTAAACACAAAGGAATCATTCATTATACAGTCGGTCAGCGTAAAGGACTGGGGCTTAGCTTTGGCGAGCCGCTATATGTATGCGCTATATCTCCAAAGGAAAACACGGTTGTGCTCGGTTCTGAGCGCGAGCTTTACAGCACAAGTCTTGTCGCCGCAGAATTTAACTGGATTTCGGGAAAAGCACCCGAAAAGCCGATACGCTGCAATGCGAAAATACGTTACAGGCAGCATGAAAGCCCGGCGACGGCTTCTGCAAATCCTGACGGAACGGTAAACATAGTGTTTGATACCCCGCAAAGGGCGATTACACCGGGGCAAGCCGCAGTTTTATATGACGGCGACACCGTGCTCGGCGGAGGAGTTATACAAAACAGACTTTAAAATACACCGAGCCGAGCGGAAATGCCGCTCGGCTCGGTGTATTTTACTCGTATTTTATATTTTCAAGCTCTTTGAAATAGTAAATTGTATCGTCCTTCGGGCGAATATCGGTGACTGTTCCGACATAGTGGCGGAGATTTCTGGGCTTATACGGATGGCTGAGTATGACCTCCTCATCAAGGTCAATGCCAAGTCCCGGCTTATTCGGAATTTCAATATATCCGTCTGAGAAATGTACTTCCTCATTACTTACCTGCTTTCTGAACGAGCAGTCGGTCAGCATGATTTCATGAATACAGAAATTCGGTATGCTTGCTGCAAGTTGCAAAATCGCGGCGTTGGAAACAGGTCCCGACGGATTGTGGAAAGAAACGGGCACATGCTTTGCTTCTGCCATTCCGGCGACCTTCTTGCCTACCATAAGTCCTCCCGCGTGGAAAACATCAGGCTGGAGATAATCTACACACTTCTTTTCAAGAATTTCTTCAAAAGCGTATATTCCGTATCCGCGCTCTCCCGCCGCTATCGGAATATTTGAATGTGCTCTGACATATGCCGTCGAGTCCATGTTGTCGGGAACACACGGTTCTTCCATGAACATGGGGTGATACTGCTCAAGCTCCCTTGAGATTATGAGCGCCGTCGTCGGATTAAATCTTCCGTGGCACTCGATGAGAAGATCGACGTCATCGCCGACTGCCTCACGCACAGCGCCGACAATATCGGAGGACTTTCTGAGCTGCTCGTTTGAAATTGTCATATGCGATGAGCCGAACGGGTCCCATTTCATCGCCTTTATGCCGAGTGCGGCGGTATTTTTTGCTTTTTTCGCAAATTCTTCGGGTGTTCTCGCGCCGACAAACCAAGCGTTTGCATACATTTTTACCTTGTCACGCACCTTTCCGCCGAGGAAAGTATGTACCGGAACGCCAAGTGCCTTTCCCTTAATGTCCCAGCATGCCATCTCGATGGCGCTGAGTGCCGACATAAGAACCGGTCCGCCTTTCCAGTATATATCGCGGTAGACCTCAAACATCATTTTCTCGGTTTCAAACGGGTCTCTGCCGACAATAAGCCGCGTAAGGTCATGAACCATTCCCTCAAGCGCCAATTCATTCGTGCCGAGAGAAGCCTCGCCCCAACCGTATATGCCGTCGTCAGTCTCAACCTTGACAAAGTTCCAGTTCATGCGGAACGAGTCCATAGTGTACACTTTTACATCAGTAATCTTCATTTTCATTTATCCTCCGTTTCTTTAAAATCCTTTGGTTTTGTAAATCCGAGTATGCAGGAGCTTACGCCCGAGTCAACCGTAAGCTCAATGCCGGTAACGGTCTTTGACGCATCGCTTCCGAGGTAATAAACTCCGTTTGCGATGTCCTCCGGCATCGACTCTGTTCCGAGAGGGTAATTTGCGCGCCGCTTTTCGACCGTTGCTTCATCAAGCACATCCCACCGCTCCGTGTGAATCGCTCCTGCGGCAAGATAATTTACCCTGATTGAATATGCGCCAAGCTCGACCGCCATTGCGTGAGTGAGGGAAAGAAGCGCGCCTTTTGTCGCAGAATACAGCGCGCGTCCCTGTACTGTAGCGTGGTTATGCACAGAGCCTATAATCACTATCGCCCCGCCGCGCTGTTTTTTCATGATTTTTGCCGCGCACTGGCAGCAAAAAAAGTTGCCTTTAAAGTTGATGTCCGTTATGTCATAGTATGTTTTTTCATCGGAATTGAGCAGTCCGCAGTCAACGCCGAGATTTGCCGCGTTCCCGACAAAAACGTCAAGCCCGCCGAAAGAAGCCTCGACGTCGGCAAACACAGCCTCGATTTCGGCAACGTTTGCAAGGTCAAGCGCGTAGCCCTTTGCCTGCACCCCGTATTTTTCGGCAATATAAGCCGCCGCTTTCTCGGAAGATTCCTTCGAGCGGCTCGTTACCGCAACGTTGTAGCCCTCGGATGCGAATTTTTCGGCAACCGCAAGTCCGGTGTTGCGCGTTGCGCCTGTCACAAGAATGGTTTTCATATACGCGACCTCCTTTTTTCTTTCATTTTACATGCGGCATGCTTCTTTTTCTCATCCTTTATAACCATTTTAGCACAAAATGCTCATATTTTATTGACAACAAAGGCAAATTGTTCTATAATACGAGGTGTTTGGAGGAGTGGCAATGAAAATCCTTAAAATGAACGAAATGCTCAAAACAAATTGGTTTATGAAAGGAATATACGCCGTCAATATCATACCGAAAAAACGTACCCTTACGCATACATACAGAAAGCTCAACGGGTTTCTGTACATGCTCGAGGGAAATATTGAATACTCATTCGGAGGAAATACCGTGCAACTCTCCCCCGGCAGCCTTATTTATCTGCCGCGCTCATCGGCGCATACATACAGGGCGATAAGCGAAAAAGTCCGCTATATGCGCATTGATTTCGAGCTTTACGATGCAAGCGACGGCGAGCAGATTATATTTGCCGGCGGTCCTGTTCTGATAACAAACGAACTTGACTATGAGGCTGCCGAACTGCTCCATGAGCTGTGCGACCTTTTTTTAGGCGCAGGATATGCGTCGGCTTTACGCGCAAATTCACTGCTTGCCATGTTCCTTTACCGTCTCATCTACGCCGAACACACAAGGCAGATAACATCGGGCAAAAAAAACGTGCTTCTGCTCGCCATGGACGAGATAAAGCAGAACTATGCCTCGGCTATCTCGACAGAGTCTCTCGCCGAAAAATTCGGCATAAGTCCGTCTCATCTGCGCCGCCTTTTCCGCAAGGCAACGGGCGGGAGCGTTACCGACTATGTGCACAGAACGCGCATTTCCGCCTCGCTCTATCTTCTGCGCGACTCTGAAATGTCCATTCTTGACATAGCGCTTATGGTAGGTTTTGACGGTCAAAACTACTTCACACGCATCTTTAAGCGCCAGCTCGGCATGACGCCGGGGGAATACCGTCATAAAAATCATGTATAACATGTAAAATTTTTTCTTCGTTCTGAGAAACAGAAAAAATAAAATTCATATATTAAAAAATGCCCCTTTCGGGGCAAATTAAGGAGGGCCATGATATGGCAATAGAAAAAGTTAAAGAATTTTTTAAAAAATATAATATGGAAAGCCGGATTCGGGAGCTCGGAACATCAAGTGCAACGGTGGAGCTTGCCGCCGAGGCACTGCACTGCGAGCCTTGTAGGATTGCCAAAACGCTTTCTTTCATGGTGAACGGTCATCCAATACTGATTGTCGCGGCAGGTGATGCAAAGATTGACAACCCGAAATACAAAGCGCAATTCGGCACAAAAGCCAAAATGCTCTCGCCGGAGGAAGCCGAAACAATGGTAGGTCATGCCGTTGGCGGAGTTTGCCCGTTTGCTGTCAATGATAATGTGACTGTTTATCTCGACGAATCTCTGAAAAGATTTGAGACCGTGTTCCCTGCCTGCGGCAGCAGCAACAGCGCAATTGAGCTTACGATTGAGGAGCTTGAAAAGTATTCGTCATTTGTCTCATGGATTGATGTATGCAAAGAATGGAGAGAAAGCATACAATAATCATGGTCGGCGATGTGAGCGCTTCAAAACATAAGGAAACTTGCAAAACGATATATACAATTTTATCAAAAAAATGGACTGTGGTAAATACCACAGCCCTTTTTTGATTGAAATAAAGCGTTTAATGTTTCAAAATAATAGAATAGTGCCTTTTTTTCATATAATTGTATCTTTAATTATTTCTAAAATAAGGCTATAATTTAATCAACGTTTTCGATGGAGGAAAGCAAAATGGAAACAAGAAAAACAGTTCTTATAACCGGCGGCGCATCCGGCATGGGACTTTCGCTCGGCAAATGCTACGCAAAGGAAGGCGCGAATGTAGCTCTTGTAGATTATAACAAAGATGCACTCGACGCATGTGTTGCTGAAATTTCCGCATATCCCGCAAATGTTAAAGGGTTCTGCATCGACATCAGAAATTATGACAAAGTCGCCGAGGTATGCGCGGAAACTTACGAAAAATTCGGCTCTATTGACATTCTTATAAACTGTGCGGGAGGCTCGGAAATGCGTATACTCGGTGCGCACGGCGAGTTTCACGAAGTGCCGATGGAAGTATATGATTTCGGCATTGACGTCAACCTCAAAGGAGCATTTTATTTTGATCATGCCGTAATGAAATACATGGCAAAGCAGATGAGAGGAGTTATAGTCCATCTTGGCTCTATCACAGGTGCAGACGGCTCAAGTTACGATGTTGCATATGCAACATCTAAAAGTGCGCTTATGAACGGTCTTACCTCGTCAATAGCCCAAGCCGGAGCAAAGTACAATGTAAGGTGCTTCTGTGTAGCGCCCGGACCTGTTCTGACTCGTCCCGGAATGGCTAACATGAAAACCCTCATCGGAAGAGCTGCCGAGCCGCAGGAAATCGTTGATCTCATTATGTACGTTGCCTCTGAAAAAGGTGCGTTCATTACAGGAACTACGATACTTGCCGACGGCGGCAGACATGTTATGAAAAACAAAGGATAAGGTAATATAATGAAAAGAAAA
>JBJFAQ010000044.1:0-7497 GCA_051887995.1 Eubacteriales bacterium | reverse complement strand
AGCTTATACGGAACGTCGTCCGAAGCAATTTTCTGCGCAAGCGCCTCTGCAATGGCGGTTTTTCCGACGCCCGGCTCGCCGATAAGGCAGGGATTGTTCTTCTGGCGGCGGCAAAGTATCTGAATCACTCTCTGAAGTTCTCTTTCTCTTCCGACTATTCGGTCAAGCTCGCCGTCCTTCGCCTTCTTTGTAAGATTGCGGCAGTACGTATCGAGATACTTTCTCTTTTTCTGAGCTTCCTGCCCCTTTTTTTCTTTCTTTTTTTCATTTTCCGCGGCACTGCGGCTCACAAGCTTCTGAAAGTCGATAGCGGGCGCTATTCCGTCGATATTTTCGCTCCCGTCGTCGTTTTCGGCAATCATCTCGCTCATGTTTTCTTCCATTTCCTCGACCTGCTCCGGGTCAAGTCCGAATTTTCCGAACACGCCGCCCAGCATATTGTCAACCGGAAGTCCCAGTTCCTTTGCGCACTTTATGCAAAGTCCCTGACTTTTGGTTTCGCCGTTCTCGGTTATATTTGCGAATATTACAGCCATCCTTTTATGGCATCTTGAACACAGCATCATTGACATTTTCGATATAGCCTTTCTAAATTACGTTTTGAGGGGCCGTCATTTCGAGGCAAACCCGAATCCCAGATTTTCGCTTACCCACCTTATAATATAGGTATTCTCTACAACATTGTTTCCGAGTATTCCCGGCTTGACAACGCTTATTGCTTCAATTCCCATCGCCACCAGATTGCAGAACACCCACACAAGCAGCGCTCCAGATATAATTCCGAACAGGAGCCCCAGCCCCTTATCAAGCGTGGACAGAATCGGAAGCTCCATTATGAGCCCACCGAGCCAGATAACGACCGTGAGAATAATCATACTTCCGAGGAAAAGTGCCGCGTAAGCAAGAATATCCGACACCGTATGGACGATAGGGTCTGTAATTGCCTTTGCAAGCTCGGTCACGCTCTCCTCGGCAGCGCCCGTCATCGCCCCGAATTGTTCTCCGAGGGAAGCGCTGTCAGCGCCGTAGCGCGACATGATATCGGTAAATTCGGCGGGCATATCCGAAAACAGCTTTTCGAGATTGAAGCCCTCCGCGGTTTTCTGTGCAATCGAATGTATGCGGTCGGCAACATTATTCGAGATCGCCTTTTCAACAAATCCGGTGCGGAAATAGTATGCGACCGCGGGACGGAAGATATATGCGACAACAATTGCAATCGCCACTTTTAATGTTCCGAAGAACGAACGGAAAAATCCGCGACTGCGGCACCGTATTACAGCGATAACGAATATCAGTATCGCTATGGCGTCAAGAATCAGAAACATATTTTACCAAACCTTTCTTTGCTCAGCCGAAGGAATAATATTCCGCTCTCGAACCCGAGCATATCATTACGTCTTTTTCCGTGTACACTATCATGTCCTTGCCGTTTCCCGATGTTTCGGCAAAGACACTCTCAGAGGTAGTTATATTTGTTCTTGTGAGCCTATTTCCCGCAAGTGAAAACACATATCCGTCGATATACGACACCGAAACGACCTTTCCGTCGGTCTTGCCGCTGTAAAGAATGTTTCCGGACTGGTCAAACACCGTGATTTCGCTCTCGGTCGTAACTGCGTTTCCGGAAACCGATATGACCGTGCCTTTTTTTCCGAGTTCGGCGGTTTCGGGGACCGAGGAAAACGAAAAGCTGTTTATCAGATTGCCGTCGCCGTCATAAAAATACAGCGCGCGGTCGCAGAAAACAGTTAAATTGCCGTTTTCGGTATATCGGCAGGAGAGCGGGAAAGTATCAGAGAGGGTAAGCGAAGCGACAGGTGTGCTCTCTCCGGGTTTCAAAATCGTGATTTTTGTTTTAAAAGCTGCGTTTTCCGAATCAAAGGCGAGCACGCAGGCTCGGTTTCCGTTTTTATTTACCGAAACGTCTATAACTCGGTCTTCGGAAAGAAAACGGCTTTTCAGCTTGCAGTTCTTTGTATATATAAGCACTGCCGAATTGTATTCTTTGGTTCTTGTCGCAACGGCAAATACGCCGCTGTCCGAAATATCGGCACAGAAAACCTCATAATCAAGCGTTTCCGTATATATTCTGGCAAAGGAATTGAAAAGAGAAAAACCGTTCTTGCCGAAATCGTAAAGAAGCAAGTATCTGTCCGACGTTTCTATTATCGGGTCGGTATATTTATCCGTCCCCTCAAATATCGGTTTTCCGTCGCCCGAATAGATAGTGAGGCCTGTCGATGAGGCAACCGCGAGATTCTTTCTGAATCCGGCATATGAGCGCGTCGTGTCGGGATTATATGAAAATGTTTCAAAATTATCTCCCGCTGATTCCGCGACGCTTCCGAGGTCTTTCATCAGAAACATGAGATTGTCATATGTAATGCTGTCCGAATTGCGTATTGCGGAGACGGAAACAAACAGAACAAGTATCACGAGCAGTACATATCTCACCGCGCTGTATACGGACGCAATCTTTGAGTAATATTTGTTCTCCGGAAGTGCAAGCGCGTCAAAATCCTCCTCGGAGGTAAGAATCTCTTCGACTCCATCCGTGCTTTCCGCAGCATCGGTATTCTTTTTTCTTGCGCTCATTTCCCTGCTTCCTCCTTTCCCGGATTAGTTATAAACCACCTTGTTAAGATAAAGTCCGCATGCCGGAGCGGTCATACCTGCCTTTTCACGGTCGCGCGCATTGGTAATGCGCGGAATATCCTCCGGACAAAGCTTTCCTTCAGCGACTTCGACAAGCGTTCCGGTCATTATACGAACCATGTTGTAGAGAAATCCGTCTCCCGCCACGCGGAAAACGATAATTTCGCCTTCTTTTTCCACATCGGCGTAAAAAACCGTTCTGACAGTACTCTCCACATCGGAGCCGCTCGTCATATATGATGAAAAATCATGCGTGCCGACAAAATATGCCGCCGCCTTCTTCATGCGATATACCGCATCTTCACATTCGTCACGCGGAATCTGCCAGCATCTGCCGCAAAGAAACGGGTCGCGCTCATATGAAAAACGGATTTTATAGATATATTCCTTGTATTTCACATCATGCCTTGCATGAAACTCACCCGGAACATACTCCGCGCCAAATACCGCGATGTCGTCCGGCAGAAACGAGTTCATAGCTCTCGGAAGCCTGTCGAGAGGCACTGAGGTTTCAATCGTATCCGTGCCGTGCTTTGTGACTGTGGCGCAAAACATATTTGCATGAACGCCGCTGTCGGTGCGACTACACCCGGTGATATCGCACCGAAAGCCAAGCAGCTTTTCCGCCGCCTCACAGAGCTTTTCCTGCACCGTAGGCGCATTTTTCTGAACCTGATAGCCGGCATATGCTGTGCCGACATACTTTATCTTCAAAAGAATCTTCATTTTCTTACATCGTATAGCCGATTCCGAGCTTACCGAGAAGGACGAGAGACACGCCGAAAACAATCATTATCGCAAGTGCGGCAAAATCCGAAATACGATAGTGAAGAATCGTCATTCTCGTTCTGCCCTCTCCGCCGTGATAGCAGCGGCATTCCATCGCGGTCGCAAGCTCGTCGGCACGCCTGAAGGAAGAAACGAAAAGAGGTATCAGTATCGGGATAAGCGCTTTTGCCCTCTTGGCAATACTGCCGCTCGTAAAATCCGCGCCGCGCGCTTTCTGCGCCGCCATAATTTTATCTGTCTCGTCGATAAGCGTGGGGATAAATCTGAGAGCTATCGTCATCATCATCGCAAATTCATGAACCGGCACTTTTATTTTATTGAGCGGAGCAAAAAGCTGTTCTATCGCGTCCGTAAGCGCTATAGGAGTTGTCGTATAGGTCATAAAAATGCTCGCACCTATTATCAGAACGAAAATTCTGATGACCATAAATACTCCGTTCATGACACCCTCCATATAAATATGTATGAAGCGCCATTCAAACAGGAGGTTTTCTCCGCGAGTCCAGAAAACATTGATTATAACCGAGAACGCAAGAATAAACAGAATCGGCTTTACAGCTCCGAGAACGAGTTTAAGCGGTATTCTGCTCAGAATTATCAGAAAAAACGCCGACGCCAAAAGCAGCGCAAAGCCGAGAATATTTCTTGACAAAAACGAGCATACGATATAAAGAATCGCAAGAATGAGCTTCATTCTCGGATCCATACGGTGTATCGGAGATCCTGTCGGATAATACTGTCCGAGTGCTATGTTTTTCATATTTTTCCTAACTTAAAGCAATTTATTTATTTCCCTTAGAGCGTCGTCAAGGGTGTAGACCGAGGCAGAGACAGGGACGCCGGCTTCGGAAAGAAGAGTCATCACCGTTGTGATTTGCGGAACGTCAAGTCCCACGGAAATAAGCTCTTTTGCTCTGCCGAAAACCTCCTCGCGCGTCCCCTGCATAAGAAGCTCGCCCTCTGAGAGAACTATCAGCTTTTCACAGTACTTCGCCATATCCTCCATACTGTGACTTACTATCACAATCGACGCCCCGGTTACTTTACGGTAGTTCATAATGCTCTGCATAACGAGCTCCCTTCCAGACGGGTCAAGTCCCGCCGCCGGCTCGTCAAGAACAAGTATTTCCGGACGCATTGCAATGATTCCTGCGATTGCGGCGCGCCGCTTTTGACCTCCCGAAAGGTCAAACGGCGATTTGTCGAGCAGCGTGCGGTCAAGACCGACAAAATCCGCGCTTTCGAGAATCCGCTCCTCTGTTTCCTTTTCGGAAAGCCCCATATTTTTAGGTCCGAACGCAATGTCCTCGCGCACTGTTTCTTCAAAGAGCTGATATTCCGGGTACTGCATTACAAGCCCGACCCTGAATCTTATCTTTCCTATCTCTTTGGGCTTTTCCCATATGTCGCTACCGTCGAGAAGGACTCTTCCGCTAAGCGGCTTTACCAAACCGTTCAGCATCTGGACAAGTGTTGATTTGCCAGAGCCTGTATGACCAATGATTCCGGTAATTTCGCCCTCCGCGATAGTAACATTTATGTCCTTTAACGCATTTATTTCATAAGGTGTCCCCTCGCTGTATACATAGGACACATTTTCAAGTCTGAGTTCTGCCATTTTCAACCCTTTTTCCGTTCAAGATATGAAATTAAAAGCCCCGCGCATTTCTCAGGCGTCGTACATTCTCCGTCGAGCTTTATTCCTCTTTCTCTCAGGCGCTGTATGAGCGCCGTGCACTGCGGCACTTCAAGTCCAACCTTCTCAAGCTTATGGGGCTCTCCGAAAATCGCTTCGGGCGTGCCGTCCATATATACCGTTCCGTCATTCAGCACAATGACGCGGTCGGCTCTCGCCGCCTCGTTCATATGATGCGTTATGTGAATGATTGTAATTCCTCTTTCACGGTTCAGCATCTCAATCGTGTCCATGACTTCTTTTCTGCCAATCGGGTCAAGCATCGCGGTCGATTCGTCAAAAATCATACATTCCGGCATCATGGCGATGATTCCGGCAATGGCAACACGCTGCTTCTGCCCTCCCGACAGCCTGTGAGGCTCGTGTTTTGCATAAGCGCTCATTCCGACGCACTCAAGCGCACCGTCAACGCGCTTTCGTATCTCCTCCGAGGGAATACCGAGATTTTCTGGTCCGAAAGCAACGTCTTCTTCGACAACGGTTGCAACAAGCTGATTGTCCGGATTCTGAAAGACCATGCCTATTTTCCGTCTGACCTCATTTATATCCGCATCGGTCATATCCTTGCGTGTGATATCCGCTCCGTCTATGAAAATTTTGCCCGAATCGGGATAAAGAATCATATTGAGTAGCTTTGCAAACGTAGATTTTCCGGAGCCGTTATGACCGAGCACCGCAACATATTCACCTTTTTTTATTCCGACTGAAATATCCTTCAGCACCTGTGTATCCGCACCGTCGTCCTCTTTATACGAGCAGCAGAGATGCTCTGTACGGATAAAGTATTCATTTTCCTGCATCAGTTATCAAAAGCCCCCTATGCCTTCCATCTCACGCTTGCGCCGCACGGAAGTATTCCGCCGGTCTCGGTAACGGGAAGCCCAAGCTCTCCGGCTTCCGATGTGCCGCCGAAGCGTCCCTGCACTCTTAAATCCATTATATATTTCATCGCATACGGAGAAAGCCCCGTCGTATAAGAATTGAGAAGGAAAAACAGCGGATTATCCGAAAGTACCTGCGCGGCAAGGCTGACAAATTCATCTATGCTGTCCTCTATTTTCCAGACTTCCCCGTTCGGACCTCTGCCGTATGACGGCGGGTCCATTATTATGCCCTCATATCTGTTTCCCCGTTTGATTTCCCGCTCGACAAATTTTTTGCAGTCATCTACAATGTAGCGTATCGGAGCGTTATCAAGCCCGCTTAGGCGCGCGTTCTCCTTTGCCTGAGCCACCATTCCCTTTGACGCGTCAACATGACATACCGACGCGCCCGCCTTCGCCGCCGCGACAGTAGCCCCGCCGGTATATGCAAAAAGATTGAGCACCTTTACAGGTCGGTTTGCCTTTTCAATTATCTCCGAGAACCAGTCCCAGTTTACAGCCTGCTCCGGAAAAAGTCCGGTATGCTTGAAACCCATCGGGCGGATAGAGAAACGAAGGTCGCGGTAGGAAACCGTCCAGTGGTCGGGCATGCGGTTTTTTACCCAGCCTCCTCCGCCGTCGTGCGAGCGGCGGTAAACACCGTCTGCCTTCTTCCATCCGGGGTGCTTTGCCGCGCCCTTCCAGATGATTTGAGGATCGGGACGGATGAGGATATAATCTCCCCAGCGTTCGAGCTTTTCGCCGCCGGAAGTATCAAGAAGCTCATAGTCCTTCCAGTCCTTTGAATACCACATTTATGTAAAACTCCTTATTTTTTGTTATAGTATGCGGCAAGGCGCGAGGCGCCGCTGTGCGCATGGCACACGGCAACGGCAAGCGCGTCCGCCGTGTCATCGGGCTTCGGAGGCTCGTCCAGACCCAGAAACATTGTTACCATGCTTATGACCTGCTTTTTTTCCGCCCTGCCGTATCCGACGACCGCCTGCTTTATCTGAAGCGGAGTATATTCGTTTATAACAAGGTGCGCCTGCTCGCAGACAAGCAGTATGACTCCCCTTGCCTCGCTTACCCGTATTCCGGTTGTAACATTGGTGTTGAAAAAAAGCTCCTCTATCGCCGCATGTTCGGGATTGTACTGTTTTATTATCTTTGCAAGCTCGCGGTAGATGACGAGAAGCCGCTCGGAGGTAGTCATTTCCTTCGGGGTGTTTATCGAGCCGTATGCTAGCGTTCGGAATTTGGAGTTTTTGTATTCGATTACGCCCCATCCGACGATGGCAAGCCCCGGGTCTATTCCAAGTATGACCATTTTCCCCTCCGAATCGTAAATTTATGTCTATTATATCACAATATCCTCATAAGTTCAAGCAAATTTGAAGGATTTATTTGGCTGTATTGAAAAAAATCGGTTTACAAACCTCAAAAATTATGGTATACTTGTTTTTGTATAGTTAAAATTCTGAAAACGGA
>JBJFAQ010000043.1:0-1724 GCA_051887995.1 Eubacteriales bacterium | reverse complement strand
ATATCGCCGCCGCACTCCTCAACGATGGAAAGCAGCACGGGTGTGCGGACCTTTTCGCGCACTCCGCAGTCGTGCAGATCGTCGCCGATGAGCTTTTCGGGCCAGCAGGTATTGTTTGAGAAGACCTTGACGGTATTTCCGTTGTCAAGCGAGACAAGCACCTCGTTGACGGCGGCGTTCTCAACTGCCGCGGCATCTTCCGGGGACAGCACGTGTCCCGCCTCAAACAGCACCTCGCCGGTAAGAGGATTGATTATATCGGAAGCAATGCGGCGGTTTGCAATACGGGAGCTTATCGCAAGCTTCTTATCGAATTTATAGCGTCCGACCGGAGCTATGTCATATTTCTTGGGATCGAAGAAATAATTATTTATGAGGTTCATAGCCGCGTCGATCTGAACAGGCTCGCCGGGACGCAGCTTCTTGTATATTTCGCGCAGGGATTCCACCGCGGCGTCCGAACGGTTGCGGGAGGCAAGATCGTTGCTCTCGTCCTTTTCGATCGTCGCCTTAAGGCAGGCGTCCTCACCGAACATGGCATAGATAGCATCATCGTTTCCGATGTCGGATCTGAGGGTGCCGGTCGCGGCGTCAAGGGAAAGCCCCAGCGCGCGTATGAGCATGGTTACGGGGAGCTTGCGGTTCTTGTCAATGCGGACGTTCATGACGCTGTTGCTGTCTATCTCGTATTCAAGCCAGGCTCCGCGATAGGGTATAACGGTTGCGGCATAGGTCTTTTTTCCTGCCTTGTCGATGTCAGACTCGTAATAGATGCCGGGAGAACGGATAATCTGGGATACGATGACACGCTCGGCGCCGTTTATGACGAAGGTACCGTTTTCCGTCATGAGCGGGAAATCGCCCATGTAAATATCGGTTTGCTTTACCTCACCGGTCAGCTTGTTCGTCAGACGCACGTTCACCTTCAGCGGAGCGGCATAGTTCACATCCCTTTCCTTGCACTCCTCCACCGGATACTTGGGCTTTGAGTCAAGAGAATAGGAAATGAACTCGATAGAAAGGTTGCCGGAATAGTCGACGATAGGCGACACATCCCTGAGAACCTCGTTCAGTCCTTCCTCAAGAAACCACTTGTAGGATTTGGTCTGGATCTCGATAAGGTTCGGGATCTCAAGTGTCGCACGCGTCTTGGAAAAGCTCTTCCGCAGATTCTTGCCGAGCAGCTGGTCCTTGGTATTGACCATTAAATCAATCACTCCATTCAACGTAATTTCACGCTCAGATGTATGTCCTTTGTTTTGCGCTTTCGGACTCCGTACCGCCGTCGGTTTTCCGGAAGCTGAGGCGCACGGCTCAGAGGGCTTTCCGGACGGTCATCCCCCACCCGAAGTATACCTCAAGCCGCTTTTTTGACATATTAAGCGATTATAATGCAGTTTACAATTATATCATTAAAAGCAACCCCTGTCAAGTGATTTGAAAGAAAAATTATAAAAATATTTTCTTTTGATGCGACTTTTCGTTAATCAAAAGGAAAAATAAGACAAAAAATCTTTTGGGCTGAATAGCGGCGAAAGACGCAGCAATAAAATAAAAAAGCCTCCGTGCCTTGCGCCGGAAGCGATGCGGAAATATGAAAGATCGGAAATACACGGGAACAGTCTGAACTACTTATCCGAAAGGAAACGGTGTCATGGGAGACGACAGAAACGGAACAATAAGCTGGGAGAACATTGCGGCAAAGCTGTTTTGCCTTATATGCG
>JBJFAQ010000042.1:0-1732 GCA_051887995.1 Eubacteriales bacterium | reverse complement strand
AATGTGGCGTTCGATACCTACTTTTTACAGGCACAATACAAGATCAAAAAGAAAAATAGGACGGCAATCGCAATCACGGAATTTCACACTGTGCTTAAGAGCTTTGCCTTTGACACGGTTGCGCTGATCTCCCTTCTTATCTGCTGGCTCTTCCGTGGCATACGGGCAGTGTGGTATTTCTCACCGGTAATATGCATTGTGCTTTCAGTTTGGTTCTTTGTCGGAGCTATAAAACGAGCTCGGGATTCTGTGCGTATATTAACCGACCGTACATTGCCCGAACCGGATCAAATAAAAATACTGAATGTTCTTTCAAAATTCAACGAACAGTATAAGAATTGCGGATCTATAAGCACCAGAAGGAGCGGAAATACCACATTTGTCGATCTTGAATTGTCTTTCGGCGACCAAACAACTTATGCCGAAATCAAAACGTTCTACTGCAATATTCAAAAAGAAATTGAGGGGCAGATTGAAAGCAGTAAAGTAAGTATCGTGATAAACGACGATTTGCTTTATTAATATTATAAAAAACGATGGAGAGGTATCTATTATGAGTCTTAAAATTGAAAAGAAAAACACAGAAACCGAAACCCTTGCCCTTATCGGAAGGTTGGACACAGTGACAGCACCTGAGTTGGAAGCGGAAATATCCACCATTCTTCCCACCGCAGAATCGCTTGTGCTGGATATGGAAAAGCTGGAGTATATTTCTTCCGCCGGACTGCGGGTCATTCTCAAAACGCAAAAGGCTTTGACGCAGAAAGCGGGACTAAAGCTTATAAATGTTTCGGATGATGTTCGGGAAGTATTTGAAATTACAGGATTTTCGGACTTTTTGAAGATTGAATAAAGGAGGGCGCCATGAACACGCTGATTGAACAGTTGGAGCTCCATGCACGAGAAAATCCGAAGGAGACCGTACTGTTTGACGAAACGGTCACAAAGGGTATTACATACGAAGACTTAAACGAGCTGAGCGGCAGGGTGTATGCGTGGCTCAAACAGCAGGGCATCGGCAAGGAAGATTTTGTATTAATTAATTTAACGCGCGGTGTGCTTCCGGTTGTTGCCATAGTCGGCATTTTAAAAGCCGGCGCAGCGTTCGCATTGGTTGAAGAAAATTATGCCCCCGAAAGAATTGAGTATATAAGGAAAGATTGCGGTTGCAGATCCGAAATCAACCGTGACGCATGGGAAGAAATATTAAAATGCGAACCGCTTGACGGTCATGAGCAAACGGATGATCACGATGCCGCATACGCCATTTATACTTCCGGAACGACCGGAAATCCCAAGGGTGTGCTTCACGAATACGGAAATATTGAAGAATGCATAAAATCCGTTAATTACGAAGGAAGCCCGCTCCTTTCTGATAAAGACAGAGGCGCCCTCCTTGCCCCGATGAATTTCGTGGCATCGATTATGGTGCTTTTCTATGTGCTTTATTACGGCGGATGCAAAATATTTATTGCTTCTTATACAACCATAAAAAATCCGTTGCTCCTAAAAAAATGTTTCTTGAAAAACGTATCAGCATTACATTTCTGACCCCATCCTATGTTCGTATGCTCGGCGGACAGACCGGACCGTTCCTCAAAAAGCTGGTGGTCGGCAGTGAACCGGCAAACAACATTTATTTGGATAAAGTCGATATTTACAATATGTATGCGATGAGTGAAAGCGGATTTGTAGTCGGTGTTTTCAGAATTGACAAGCCGTATACCACATG
>JBJFAQ010000041.1:0-1733 GCA_051887995.1 Eubacteriales bacterium | reverse complement strand
CACTTTTTCTATACCTTTTTCGATTTTCAGTCTCACATCTATTGTAACTCTACACACCTGCTTTTTCTTGTTTTTTAATATGCCTTGACGGCTTGAGACGTCGTATTTCCTTTGTGGAAAACGTAAATTTCCGGGATGCCGCGTTGTTGAGCGACACCCCGGAAATTCCGGAAATATGTAAGATTATTCTTTTTCCGCGCGGCGGCGTCTTTCTGCCATGCGTTTTTCGTGGCAGGCGCTGCAGTATACAGGTTTGTCCTTTGAAGGCTCAAAGGGCAGCTTGGCTTCTGCTCCGCATGCGTCGCAGACAGCATAGTAATACTGGCGCTCGGGCTGTCCGGCGTTTTTCTTGGCGTTGCGGCACTCGCGGCATCTCTTGGGTTTGTTGAGATAGCCTTTTTCCTTGTAGAAAGCCTGTTCCCCTGCGCTGAAAACAAATTCCTTGCCGCATTCTACGCAAACCAGCGTTTCATCGGTAAATTCTGTTTTCTCCTCAGTAGTTTCAGCCGGTTCTGCTGCTGCAACTCTTACTTCTTCGTCGTTCATGTCTCCTCCATGTAAAAAAGTTATTTGCCCTGCGGCTGACACAGACCGAAACCTATGAGAATAAACCAAAAACGCTCTGATGTTTAAGCTACTGGGGCATTTTATTTAAAGCGGTCGATCGATCCGCTTTGAATTCTGCTATTGATCTTATTTTTGATCCTGTTTGTTATGCTCAAGAATGGTGCGCAGCTTGCGGCGCACGCGTGTTATGGCGTTTCCGACTGATTTTTTTGATCTCCCGGTACGGCGGGCGATCTCATCCGTGCTGACTCCGGCGTAATAAAGCCACCAGACAGTGTTTTCAAAATCGGAAAGGTTGTCCCTTATGATCTTTCGCAGTTCACGTTCATTTTCGCGCTCTATTACGGAATCTGCGGGGCATGATGTGCCGACTTCTGTTGCGTCGTCGATAGGTACAAGCTCATAGTGCTTTTTTCTCAGTGTAATTTTACGAAGCGCGCTGATTATCGCTTTATTGACGCATACCTTGGCATAAAGGCCGAACTTCACATCCCGGCGCAGAATATCGTATTTCATGACCGCGCGGTGAAAGGCAAGCAAAGCCTCCTGCTCGATCTCCTCAAAATCCTGCGCTCCTACCTCTCCGCGGTACTGTGATACCGCTGAGGAAAGCATGGGGCTGTATTCGGCGGCAAGCTGTTCAAAAGCATCGCTGTTGCCATCGCGGGCTTTAAGTATCAGTCGCAGATGTGCCGCGTCGTCGCCAAGCAGAGGCGATTTTGCACGGTCGTTTGCAGGTTCTTCGTAAGTAATTTTATCGGATTTTTTTTCAACCATATGGACTGTCGGAAGCCTTTTCCTAATTTATACATATTTATTATAAAACATGAATCAAAAAATGTCAATAGTTTTTGTGCAGTTTTTTCAAAGAAATATAATTTTTTTTGAGTTTGTTTTGGCGGGAATATATAATGCCTGAAAAATGAGCCGTGGTATTGCCGCGAAAACGACGCGGAAGTGCGCCAGTGGTAAACAACCCGTCTTTTGGCCTCACGTGTTTTGCTTATCTTTTGAAATCATGCCCCGAAAACAGTCAAAAATCACGGCTATTGATTGACAGGGCGTGATTTGCATGGTATAATTAACTTAAGTTTTTTGAAAAAAACAGGTATCCGGAGAGAGATAACGCACAAATTAGCGTCATATAGCTCCGAATACCGAAAGGA
>JBJFAQ010000040.1:0-7573 GCA_051887995.1 Eubacteriales bacterium | reverse complement strand
TCGGTGCGCTCTATCTTGTCGGTGTAAGCTCCGTGAAGCAGTTTGCACTGCCTATCATCATCGGCATTGCCGCAGGTCTTTATTCCTCGGTATGCCTTGCGGGAAACCTTTGGTGTGTTTATAAAAAGGCGTTCGGAAGGAAAAAGAAGGCATAAGAATTTTTATCTCGTGAGGAGGCGGTTTTTTGAGAGAACTTGATACGATAGCGGCGGTTTCGACTCCGCGCGGAAAAGGCGGCGTTGCCATGATACGCATAAGCGGAGCGGATGCAATTGCGCTTTCTGAAAAGGTGTTCTTTCCCGGAAACGGAAAACCGCTTCATGATATTCCGTCAAATCATATGACATTCGGTTTTATTAAAGAAACCGAGGCGGACGGAAAAACAAGCGTTATCGACGACGGCATGGCGGCCGTATACCGCGCGCCGCACTCGTTTACCGGAGAGGACACGGTGGAAATATTCTGCCACGGCGGAGTGCTTGTGACAGAGACCGTGCTCGCCGCCTGCTTTGCCGCCGGCTGCCGTCCGGCAGAGGCAGGTGAATTTACAAGACGCGCCTTTGTCAACGGAAAGCTCAGCCTCACTCAGGCGGAGAGCCTCGGTGCTTTGCTTGAGGCGAAAACGCACAGTCAGATGATGCTTTCGCGCGGCGGAATGGCAGGGCATCTTTCAAGAAAAATTTCCGCCGTTTACGAGCGTTTGCGCGCCGTGCTTGCAAGTGCTTACGCGGGAATAGATTTCCCCGACGAGGAGCTTGCCTCGCTTACCCCTGAGGAGATGCGGCGCGAGACGCAGAACGCGCTTCGGGAGCTTACGTCGCTTGCCGAAACGTATAAAGCGGGGCATGCGATAAGAGAGGGCATAAAAACCGTTATATGCGGGAAAACAAACGTCGGGAAAAGCTCGCTTTATAACCGCATTGTCGGCAGTGACGCCGCCATTGTAACAAGCGTCGAGGGAACTACGCGTGATATTCTTACGCAGACTGCGCCGCTCGGCAGAGTGACGCTGCTGCTCTCAGACACCGCCGGACTGCGCGAAAGCAGCGACGAAGTTGAAAACATCGGCATTGAGCGCGCAAAAAGCGCAATCGGTGCGGCAGAATTGATTTTTGCGGTGTATGACGTCTCTTCAGAGCTTTGCGCGGAAGATACAGCGCTTATAACATCGCTTTCCGACGCCACCGTGCCCGTTATTGCGGTGCTTAACAAGTGCGATAAAGAAAAAATCTGCAAAAAAACGGTAGATACGCTTGAAAGTGCGTTTCGGCACACGGTGAAAATTTCCGCAGAGACCGGAGAGGGTATGGAGGAGCTTCAAAACATGACCGAGAACCTCTTTGACTGCGGTGATATCGACCTCACGGGCGGTGCGGTCGTTGCCGACGCAAGGCAGTACGCGGCGATATGCCGCGCTGCCGAAAAGCTGCGTCTTTCACTGTCCTCAATGGAAGCCTCTTTGCCGCTCGACCTCTGCTCTGTTGATATCGAGGGCGCAATGTCGGACCTTTCCGAGCTTGACGGAAGAGAAGTGACGGAGGAAATCGTTTCAGAAATATTCTCGCATTTTTGCGTCGGAAAATAATCAAACCCGCGCACCTTTATGGGTGCGCGGGTTAAATTTTTTCATTTTTCGCCGAACGCCTCGTGCGTGACGGAGCGCACAGGCTTTTTCAGTCGTTTTCGTAGGATTTTATGCCTGCCATTCTGCCAAACTCTTTAAAACCGTCAATTTCCCCGCGCTGCATTGCACCGAATATGCGGTATCTTAGCCCCTTGTGCTTTCGGTCAAGCTCTGCGAGGAGCTTTTTCATTTCCTCACGCTCGGTGTTTCCGTTTGCGGGACAGCAGGATTCGATGACAGGAAGCTCATTTTTCGATGCAAAATACCGAACGTCTTTTTCCGGCATATACAGCATGGGGCGTATGAGCTTTAGATTTGTGCGTGAAAGGAATGAGACGGGTGAAAAGCATCCGATTCTGCCCTCGAAAAAGAGATTCAGCATAAATGTTTCCACGGCGTCGTCAAAATGGTGACCGAGCGCGACGGATGTGCATCCAAGCTCTTTTGCGGCGGAATGAAGCGCGCCGCGGCGCATTTTGGCGCACAGAGAGCAAGGATTCGATTCCCCGCGCACCTCAAACACAATTTTGTATATTTGCGAGCTGACGATGTGATATTCTACCCCAAGCTCGTCGCACAGCTTTTGTATCGGGGAAAAGTCGGTGCCGTCAAAGCCCATATCAACCGTGATGGCGATAAGCTCAAAGTGTATGGGATAGAAGCGGCGAAGCTCCGCCAGCGCACAGAGCAGAGAAAGAGAATCCTTTCCGGCGGAAACGCCGACGGCGATTCGGTCGCCTTCCTCTATCATTTTGTAGTCGTCAACTGCCCGCCTTACAAAGCTGAGCAGTCTTTTTGTATCTTGCATGAAAAAATCCTTTCTTATTCTTCAAAAGAACACGAGTCGTATATTTTCTGCGCTTTCTCGGAGAGCGGGCGCGAAGCGCCCTTTAAAGCGTCGTTTGCGCTGTGCAGAAAGAGCGGAGGTGTGATGACTAGACCGCATGCCGCGCCTTTTTTGGCATCAAGCAGTACCATCGACGGCGGCGTTTTTTCATCGGCATGAACAAAAGTCATGCGCTTTGGTTCGAGCTTGTATTTACGGAGAGAATCAAACAGTTCTGTGAGCCTGTCGGGGCGGTAAACGCATGAGAACGTGCCCCCGTGACGCAGAAGGCGAGAGGCGGCGGCGACAAAATCGTAAATGTCCCCGCAAACCTCATGTCGGGCAATATATTTTTCGTCGGATTCGTTTCTTTTTCCGCTGTTTGTTTTCATATAAGGCGGATTTGAGAACACTATGTCAAGTTCTCCGCCCGTATCCGAAGGCTTAATCTCTCTTATGTCGGCGCAAAGCGGTGTGATTTTCCCGTCAAGACCGTTTAAAGCCGCATTGCGGCGTATAAGCTCGGCAAAATCCGGCTGAAGCTCGACGGCATATATTCTGCCGAGCTTTTCGCGCGCCGCGCAGAGCAGAGAAATGATGCCGGTTCCGCTTCCGAGATCCGCGGCGCGCGCCGTGCGGCATTTGCGCACGTACGCCGCAAGCAGGTATGCGTCTGTTCCGAAAGTGAGACTGTTCTTTTTTTGTATCAGCTTAAGGTTTTCGTTGATTGCATCTATTCTTTCGCCGGTTTTTATCTCGGTTTCCATATAAGCTCCTGTATTTTAAATTAAGAAAAACGGAGCAGAAAGGTCTGCTCCGTTCATATGACGCGTATGTACTGAAATTATTCAGCCTTGGGAGCACCTACGGGACATACGTCTGCGCAGGAACCGCACTCAACGCACTTGTCAGCGTCGATTACATACTTTCCGTCTTTTTCCGAGATTGCCTCAACAGCACATTCACCGGCACAAGCGCCGCAGCCGAGACATTCATCAGCAGAAATCTTATAAGCCATGTTCTACACCTCCGAATAGATTTTTTATAACAATATTCTATCACATTTGACGCAAAAAGCAAGACGTTTTGCGAAAAAAGTAATCGGAAAATAAAAATAAATACCGCATTATAAGGGAAAACCACGAAAAAATGCAGATGCGGGGAGATTATTCTTGCGAATCCGGCTCCTCGGCGCTGCTCTCGTCAGGCTCGCGCTTTACGGCTTTCAGTACCTTTACCGCGTCCTTTTTATAGAACTTCGGCGGAGCGTCGCTCTTGTCGGTAAGACGTACCTTTATAAGCCCTCCTATCGGGTTTATCTCGGTTACAACACCGACGCCGTCCTCTGTTTTGACCGTCGAATCGACTTGCGGCATTGAGCGAAGCTCTGCCTCGTACGATTCATGCTCGTATCTAAGACAGCACATAAGCCTGCCGCAGGTTCCCGAAATCTTGGTGGAATTGAGGGAAAGATTCTGCTCTTTTGCCATCTTTATTGACACTTGAACAAAATCGGAAAGGAAGCTGGCGCAGCAGAGAGGTCTGCCGCAAACTCCGAGTCCGCCCATGAGCTTTGCCTCGTCCCTTATGCCTATTTGACGAAGCTCTATGCGCGTGCGGAAAACCGAGGCGAGATCCTTGACAAGCTCGCGGAAATCAACCCGTCCGGCGCTGGTAAAGTAGAAAAGCAGTTTGCTGTTGTCGAATGTGTATTCGACGTCAACCAGCTTCATGTCAAGCTTGTGCTCCTCGATTTTCTTAAGACCTATCGCAAAAGCTTCGCTTTCTTTTTTCTTGTTTTCCTCACTGTGAGCGACGTCCTCCGCCGTGGCTATGCGTACGACGGGGCGCAGGGGCTGAATGATGTCCTTTTCACGCACCATGCGGTTTCCGCAGGCGATATCCCCGAATTCAAGCCCTCTCGCTGTTTCGACAACGGCGGAGTCACCGACTCTGAGCTTAAGCTCGCCCGGCGCAAAATAATACACCTTTCCCGCTTTCTTGAAACGCACGCCGACGACTTCGACCTTTTTGGGCTCATCTTCGGTCGGCGTCTCACCTGGGGCGGAAGAAGTGCCCTCGCAAGCGGCGCATGCGTCGGAATGTTCGGGATAATTTGCCGTCTCCGCCTCGCTCAGGCTTATCCATTCGTCCTCATTTTCCTTGACCTCAGAAACGGGAGCTTTTTCGGGTTTTTTTAGATTTTCCTCGGAGCGCTCACGCGGAGATAAAGGATTTTCGTGGCTTCTGTTTCCGTGTTTATGATTCCGTCCCGGTCTGCGGCGGCGGTTCTGAGCATTGTTTTGCCCTTTTTCGGCGTTTATGCGCTCGCCGCTTGGAGCTTTGTTTTCGTTATTATCCATTTTTTCGGCAGTGCCTTTCTGTAATTTTTCAGGTTAATCTTTTTCAGAGCAGACCGCAGTCTATTGCGAGCGCATACAGGGTCAGCCGAATGTTTGCATTTCGTGCCAGTCTTTCCTTTGCGGAGAGAATCGCTCTGTTTATTTTTATAAGCGCTGATGATTTAAAGCGGAAAGCAAGCTCGGCAGCCTCTTCCTCTCTTGAAAAGAAAAGGAGAGGAGCTGATTCGCATTTTTTGAGAAGAATGAGGTCGCGGACCGCGTTCTCGGTTTCCGAAAGCTGGCTTGTAAGTTCCGTTCGCTTTTGTGAGAATCGTCCGAGCAGCAGTATAGAGCTTTTTCCTTTCTTCCCGTCGGCCGCAAGATTAAGAAAATCGGTCGCAAGGCGCCGTTCCGCAAGCAGCGGTTCCCGTTTTTTTTCGTCGAGCAGTTCTTTGGCTCTGCCCGGAGAGCCTCCCGCGATTTTTATGACCGCGTCAAACTCGTCCGGCGCTTCTTTTGAGAGCGCCGCTGCCGATGCGTCCGCACTCAGCAGATACTCTCTGACGGTGCTGTCCGGGAGCGCGCTCATGCGAAGCAGAGGCGCGCGGCTGCGAATGGTTTCGAGCAGTGGTGCTGCGCTCTCGCAGAGCAAAAGGAACAATACGTATTTCGGCGGTTCTTCAAGTGTGAGCAAGAACGCGTTCTGCGCCTGTATATTCATTGTATGAGCGTTTTCGATTATATATATCTTCTGGTCAAGGTCGTTTGGGAGAAAGCGTATGTCCTCACGCAGGGCGCGTATTTTGTCAACCCCTATCTGAGCCTTGCCGTCGTCGCGTGAAATAACGGAGACGTCCGGCGATTTTCCCGCAAGAATTTTGCGGCACGCGGGGCAGGCGCGGCAGGGAAGCGAGACATTGCTTTCCGAGCGGCGTTCGCATGAGAGCGCCGCGGCAATCTCAAGGGCGAGCGTGTGCTTGCCGCAGCCGTCGGGTGCTTCGATTATGTATGCATGCGACAGCGTGCCGCCGCGGATATCCGCGGCGAGCCGGGAACGCAGAGCGTCATTTCCGAGAATATTCGGGAAATCCTTCATCGTGCCACGTCCCTTTCCATATAATTCTCTTTATAATTATAACAAAAACAAATCCTTCTGTCAATAGAGAAAGTTTGACAGAAGGACTTGCCGTGACTGATGTGAAAAGTCGGTTTTATACGGCGTTTTTTTGCTTTTTTGAACTTTTTGGGATAATATTTAAAAAAATGTTCGAGCGATGCTTCAGTCTATAAGTGTCGATATTTGAAGCAAGCCTTCGCTGTCGCAGGAGATAATAAGCTCATAATTTTCTCCGTTTGCGCTCGGAATAAAGGCATAACCCGACACTGTACTGCCGTTTTCATATGTCACGCTGATTTCCGTTTTATTTAGGGGCAGATTTTCGGGATATTCAAAATAAAATTTTTCGCCTTTTGCAATAACGGAGTTGTCCGCCCTCATCGCTTGTTCGCCGCAAAAGGAAATAATTTGAACGCCTTCAAGGTCAACCGTTATGCACACGTACGGCTCTATCGGTGTCCCGTCCGACGGGAAAAAGCAGGAAGCAAGGGATAAAACGAGCAGAGCACAGAATCCGTATGCGGCAAGTACTTTAAATATTTTCATTTTCGTCATCCTTTCTGTATTCAAGAATATCGGAGGGCTGGCATTGCAGTACCTCGCAGATTTTGTCAAGCGTGGAGAATCTCACGGCTTTTGCTTTTCCGGTTTTCAGAATCGAGAGATTTGCCGGAGTTATGCCGACAAGCTCGGAAAGCTCGCCGAGAGAGATCTTCCGTTTTGCCATCATTACGTCAAGATTCACTATAATCATATAAACAGCCCCCTCAGACCGTAAAGTCGTTTTCGGCTTTTATCTGCGCGGCCTCGGCGATAACTCCTCGGACAACGAGCAACACAAATCCGAGAAAAAGAGCGGCAAACGACAAAAGAAACGAAATGAGAAAGAACATTCCGAGAACAGAGAAGAGAATTGCTTCCGCAAAACAGCATATCGGTATCACGGTCAGAATACGAACGGCAGGCTGTGAGAAAATTTTCTTTTTTTCAACTAAAATCAGCAGAGCGAGAAGCAAAGCATCGGCGGCAAGCGCGACGAAAATGACTGCATATAACAGGACAAGAGAACTTGTGCGGGCAGGGGAAGACAGAGCCGAGGTCTTTTGCATGAGCTCCGTGTAAAATTCAAGCAGTCCGGGAAGCATAGCCGCAAGCGCAATGAGAAGCGCGAGTGCCGCAAAAGCGAATATGAATGACAAAATCAGGTTGACATTTCTTTTCGTGGGTTGCATGGCAAACCCTCCTTTCATTGACAGTATATCACAGCTAAAACTGTTTGTCAATACTTATTTATCGAAAAACAATAAAAAATTTGTAAAAAACAATAACCTACTTTCGGACGGATTTTCTGTCCGAAAGTAGGTTATTTGCAAAAAAACGCGTGACTGCGTCCATATCTTGTTTTAATTTTCTTTGTGATGTTATTCCGCTTCGTTTTTATATGCCACGCCGAACGTGCTGTCAAAAAAGGCTATGCGGCGAGAGATAAAATCAGTCAGATACTCTGCCGCGCTGTCAAAGTCGCGTCCGGCGTCGGCTTTGTATTTGTCAAAGCGCGATATGTCGGGATAACGCGCATAGTCCATTTCGGCGGAAGCGGAGATGCGGTTTATTTCCGAATAAAGCTCCGTCAGAGTCCTACACACGGCGGGGCGAAACGTTTC
>JBJFAQ010000039.1:0-1744 GCA_051887995.1 Eubacteriales bacterium | reverse complement strand
TGCACACGCCGTTGCCACAGAGATGCAGGGACCCTTTGCGTTGTGCTTTATGGCAATGCTTCCTGCCGCCATGTTCGGAATCATTTTGGGGATAAACAGCGGCGATACTCTCTGCGGCCCTCTTGCAAGCATATTGTCATGCTCTGAGACAAAGGTGTCAAAGCCGCCTATGCCCGAGCCGAAGTAAACGCCGAAGCGCTCACTTGCAACCGCGCCCTCTATTCCGCTTTCGTCAATTGCCTGCTTGGCCGCGGCCAAAGCGTATTGCACAAAGCGGTCGTTTTTGCGCACATCGCCTTTTTCCATATATAAAAGGGGATCAAAATCCTTGACCTCTGCCGCAAGCTTAACCTTGAAATCCGAGGTGTCGAATTTTGTTATGGCGTCAATCCCGCATTTTCCGTCTTTCAGATTGTTCCAAAGGGTGTCTGTATCACAGCCCAGAGGGGTGATGGCACCCATGCCTGTTATTACCACTCTATTCATAATCAATCATCCTTTAACTTTTTGTAAATCCGCTTGATTCAGCGCATTCTGCGGCTACATAGCCAGACCGCCGTCTATCCTGATAACCTCTCCGGTTATGTAGTCGGACGCCGGTGACGCGAGGAACAAGGCGAGGTTTGCAACGTCCTGCGGCTGACCGAGACGTCTCAGCGGAACGGTTTTAATAAAATCGTCGCCGAGGTTTAAATCTTTCGTCATGTCAGTTTCAATAAAGCCCGGCGCAATGGCGTTGCAGCAGATATTCTTTGTGCCCATTTCCTTTGCGCAGACCTTCGTCAAGGCGATGACTCCTGCCTTTGAAGCGGAGTAATTTGCCTGACCCGCAATACCGTGCAGCCCCGAAACCGAGGCAATATTTATAATCTTTCCGTACTTTTTGCGGAGAAAGTTCTTTCCGCACGCCTTTATCATATTAAAAGCGCCTTTAAGGTTTACGTCCACAACCGCTTCAAAGTCCTCCTCGGGCATTGTGAGAAGAAGGTTGTCGCGGGTGATTCCGGCGTCGTTTACGAGAATGTCAACGCCGCCGAAGTCCGAAATAATTGCGGCAACTGTTTCCTTGCACAGATTTCCGTCCGCAACATTGCAGGAGTATACCTTACAGCGAACGCCGTAATTGCCTTCTATGCGCTGTTGAACATCCAGTGCTTCGGACTCAATGCCGTAATAAACAACGGCGATATCCGCGCCGTTTTCGGCAAGCTTTTCCGCAATGGCTGCGCCTATTCCTCTGGACGCGCCTGTTACAACCGCTGTCTTTCCTTTAAGCATTTTCATCTATCTCCTTTACGGTTTTTAAAAGAGTGTCATAGTCCTCTGCGGAGTATATGCCGACCTCTTTTGATGTCTTTTTGATAAGACCGCACAGGGTCTTGCCTATTCCGACCTCAATAAAATCGGTATATCCGTCCGCAATCATGTTTTCGATTGTATCTCTCCATAAAACCGGATTTTTCATTTGTGCTTCAAGCCTTTCGGCTATTTTGTCGTCGTAGGGCTGAGCCGTTTGGTTGGAATATACCGGGATTTTCGGCGCTGAAAATTCAAAACCGCTCAGCTCTCTGCCGAATTTTACCGAAGCCTCATCCATGAACAGCGAATGGAACGCCGCGCTTACCGCCAGCGGAACGCAGCGGCCGCCAAGCTCGGCAATCTTCTTTTCAAAGCCGCCCATACTGCTTTTTAAGCCCGAAACTGCTGTCTGTCCGGGCGCGTTGTAGTTTACTGCATACAGTCC
>JBJFAQ010000038.1:0-1758 GCA_051887995.1 Eubacteriales bacterium | reverse complement strand
TTCCCCTCAAAACCGTCCATTTCGGTAAGCAGCTGATTAAGCGTCTGCTCTCGCTCATCGTTGCCGCCGATACGACCGTCGCGCTTGCCGCCGATAGCGTCTATCTCGTCAATAAAAACGATACAGGGCGCTTTTTCCTTGGCTTGCCTGAAAAGATCCCGCACCTTTGATGCCCCCATACCCACGAACATCTCAACAAATTCCGAGCCGGACATGGAGAAGAAAGGCACATCCGCCTCACCAGCCACCGCCTTTGCAAGCATTGTCTTACCGGTTCCGGGAGGGCCTACAAGCAGAATACCCTTGGGCATGGAAGCGCCGATCTCGGTATATTTCGCCGGATCATGCAGGTAGTCCACGATCTCGGCAAGGTTTTCCTTAGCCTCGTCCTCACCGGCAACATCATCGAATTTTATTCCGTTTGAGGATTTTACATATACCTTTGCATTGCTCTTACCCATGTTGAAGGTCATGGAATCCGAGCCGCCGCCGGCTTTTTTCATAAGCTGCTTGGTCATAAGCTGACCGATACCGATAAACACAACAAGCGGCAGCACCCATGTCAGTAAGAAGCTGAGGAACGGAGACGCCTCCTCGATTATCTCACTGGAAAATACAGCATCCGAGCCATGCAGTCTGTCAAGCAGTCCGGGGTCGTCCATAAGCCCGGTCTTGTATATCTGCTTGTTGTCCTTGTCGGTAAAAACGATACGGTTGCTCTGAACATCAACTCTGCCTATTGAGTTTTCCTCCGTCATTGTCATAAAGGTGCCGTAGTCCACCTCTTTTATCTGACGCTCCGCAAGCCACGGCACGGCGATCAGATTGAAAAGCAGGATCACAAGCAATACAATGCCGTAATAAAAGATAAGCGGTTTGCGGGGTTTTTTGACTTCATTCATAATGCAGCCTCCAAGCTATAAAGATCATATATGTAAAGAATGCCGATACCGGCTGCAACGCATTTTCGCGTCTTGCGCAGCATCTCATCCGGTTTATTTTTCTGCTTTCCGCGTGTTCAGAAGCCGGATATTTCTTATGGAATAAAGTACAGCCGAGACCAGCATCATCACCGTACAGAGTCCGATAAGTATGTCTGAAACGGCGGCGGGAATTTCAAACCATATCAAATGAACAAGTATTGTGAAATACAGCAGAACGGTATTGAGCTTTCCGTGCCATACAGCCTCCATTACCTCTCCCGTCCTGCGTATCGTGACCATTCCGAGCACCGCCGCCAATAACTCCTTTATTATAAGAATTATCAGCGGAATAAGCATATGCGGGAATCTTGTGACAAGGCAGACAAGGGTCGCAAGCTGCGTCAGCTTGTCGGCTACCGGGTCGAATGCTTTGCCGAAATCGCTCACCATACCGAACCTGCGGGCAATTATTCCGTCGGCAATATCGCTTGCGCCCGATATAAGCAGAACGAGCGTAGTCATAAGATAGTTCTTTCTAAAGCAGTAAAGCCACACAATGACGGGGATAAGACAAAGCCTGAAAAACGAAAGTATGTTAGGGATCGTGATTATCTTATTCTGATATCTGCCCGCATTTTTGTCAGCCATTCCGCGCCCTCACCCCTTTGCCGAGACACAATTCGGGATAATTATATTTTATAAAATGCAACTGAACGTCAATTCAACATCAACAATTGTTGAAAAAAGGCTGGCGCGATACTGCGTCAGCCCTTGAGTGAAATTCATTTTGAATGGAGGATAACGGTAAAGCGGCATCCGCCGCCGTCAATGTTTT
>JBJFAQ010000037.1:0-1762 GCA_051887995.1 Eubacteriales bacterium | reverse complement strand
GTCATCAAAAGAAGTCCCTCGGAGAACATGTCAAGCCTGCCGACAGGGTAAATACGGCATCCGACGTCCTTTACAAGGTCCGAAACGGACATTCTTCCTTTTTCGTCCTTGACAGTCGTGGGATAACCCATCGGCTTGTTGAGCATTATGTATGTATGGGACGGCCTTTTTGATTTTACGGGCTTGCCGTCCCAGATAATTACATCGTTTTCGGGGTCGGCTTTGTCACCGAGCTTTGCAACTCTTCCGTTTACGCTGACTTTGCCGTCCGTTATTTCTTTTTCAGCACGGCGGCGCGACATTATCCCGCAGTCGGTGAAAATTTTTTGTAATCTGATTTTTTCCATATTAATTGTCCGTGCCGAATTATTTGAAAAACGACAGTATTTTTGATTTTTCGTTTTTTTGCTCTTCTATATTTGTAACCGGATAAAGCGGAATTTCGGCTGCAAGCTTTGAGTCAACGAACACTTTTGCATACCCTTTCGGAATATCCGTGCTGACGGGAGCAAACTCAATAGGTTTTGAACAAATGGTATAGGTTATTTGCGAATCTTTTCTTACTACAAGCTCGATTTCGTCCCTGTTGACAATATCCACATTGCCGCAGCCCGCCACGCCGAGAGAGTGACGAAGCTGTCCTTTTTTGACCGCTGTCATTCTGCAATACTCGGAAAAGCCGAAATCAAGCATTTTCTTATGGTCTTCCCAGTCGTTCGGAGCGTTCAAAGTTACGGCAACAAAAGAGAGACCGTCGCGGGTTGCCGATGACACAAGACACCTGCCGCTTGCTTTTGTAAATCCCGTTTTGACTCCGGTTGCTCCGCTGTAAGAGTTCAAAAGTCTGTTGTGGTTTACGACATATCTGTCATCACCGCCGATAAGCTTCACGGTGTGGGATTTGCTTGATACTATTTTTTGAAACGTCTCATTTTTCAGAGCGTTCATTGTAAGAACCGCAAAGTCGTGCGCGCTCGTGTAGTGACCTTCTTCGGCAAGTCCGTGGGGATTCGTGAAATGGGTGTCGGAAAGTCCGAGGGAAGCCGCCTTTTCATTCATCATATCGGCGAACGCTTCAATAGACCCAGCAATATGGTACGCAACGGCTGCCGCCGCGTCGTTTGCGCTGCGGAGCATCATGGCGTAAAGAAGGTCTTCAAGCGTCAGGCAGTCACCCTTTTCAAGATAAAGGGAAGTGCCCTCCGTTCCTATCGCTCTGTCATCCACATTGATGGGAGAAGACAGCTCGCCGTTTTCAACAGCGACAAGACAAGTCATTATTTTTGTCGTGCTCGCCATCGGAAGTCTTTCGCCGGCGTTCTTTTCATAGACTATTTCTCCCGTATCGCACGATATAAGGCACGCGCTTTGTGCGGAAACGGAAATTTCCGCGGCGTGCGAAGAGAATACGGCGCCGAAAAGTGCCGATACCGAAAGAACGAGCGAAATCAGTTTTTTTGACATACATTGCCTCCGTTTTGGTTGATATACTATTATGATATCCGCCGAAAAGGGAATGACGCCAGAAAAATATGACCGCACGAGCCTTAATCTTCATTAAAAAGATTATTTATCTTTTTTGCTCCCGAAAGCATCCTTGAGCTTGGAAATAAGCTCAGGAGATTTTTCGATGAGATTTACAACGTCACCGACAGGGTCGGGATAGTTTCTCATCTGTTCGTTTACGCTCAGCATTTCAACCTTTCCGTCGGTGTGAAGTACAATAAAGAATACGGGAGTCAGCGACATGCCTGTTCCGCCG
>JBJFAQ010000036.1:0-1762 GCA_051887995.1 Eubacteriales bacterium | reverse complement strand
CGCGAGCTTGTCAAAAGGAAAATTATTGAGCAGAATATCGACATACTTTGAGTCAAGCTCTTCTATTTTACCCGCGTCGACAAGAGCCGCAAGAGCAGGGTCAACGGGAAGCTCGCAAAGCAGGGGAATCTGAAAATCGTCGGTGATTTTCTTTGCATGGCTCTTTCCGAACATATAAACCTTCTCGTTGCAGCAAGGGCAAACGACGTAAGACATGTTTTCAATAACTCCGAGCACGGGGATATTAAGAAGCTCCGCAAGGTGTATAGCCTTTTCAACTATCATCGCGGCAAGGTCCTGCGGAGTCGTTACCACAACGATGCCCTCCAGCGGAAGAGACTGAAATACTGTCAGCGGAACGTCCCCCGTTCCGGGAGGCATGTCGACAAACATAAAGTCAACCTCGCCCCATGAAACGTCCGTCCAGTATTGGCTGACAACACCCGCAATCACGGGACCTCTCCATGCGACCGGCTGTGTTTCGTCCTCGACCATAAGATTTAAGGACATCATCTTTATTCCGGCATCGGACACCACCGGCTCTATCTTGCCCTCCTCGTTCTGATATACCGGACCGCTCGTTCCGAAAGCCTTCGGAATTGAAGGACCTGTAATATCGGCGTCAAGGATTGCGGTTTTATATCCCTTTTTCATCATTGCCACGGCGAGGGTCGATGTGACTATCGACTTGCCGACGCCTCCCTTACCGCTTACAACGCCGATAAGGTGCTTTACCTTGACGCCGGCGGCAGGCTCAAGCTTTTGAATTTTGTTTTCTCTCGATGAACAGTTCTCACTGCAGCTCGAGCAGTCATGAGTACATTCAGACATTTATTTCATTGCTCCTTTATAATTAAATAATGTTAATCTGTGTTTTACCGCTTTTGTGAATACCAAGCGGTATGTTTTTTAGCTGCACTTATATTTATTGCTTTGTTCGGCTTGACTCATTCGTACAAAGCTAAACGCTTCTTATGCTTACCGTTCGTTTTTCTCCCTTTTTGACGCTTCGACCGCCTTTTTTATCTCAAATGCAGAGACGGCGGCAACGGCGGGAATAAACGAAATCGCGTAATAAGCGAAGGACAGGGCTTCCGTGCCGAGAAATGACGACACGCCCTTTGAAAAAGCAAATAACAGAGAGAGAAGGAACGCCGCCGCAAACGAAAGAGGAAGAGAGGCGGAGCGCCTTTTTGACTTTTTGAACAGACTTGAATTCGTCATCAGCTCACAACCGACAACGGGTATCGAAAGAAGCGCCGACACAAATACCATATTAGAAGCCGCTTCTTTTGTGAGCGCCGTTATTCCGAAAGATGACAAAACGGTGAGTATTACCGGTGCGGCGAGAAGCAGTACCGACCATATCGCGCCGACCGTCAGCGGATAGGCAAATTCGGGCAAAGTCTTCGGGAGTCTTCTGCGTGATTTGTCGATAGTTATCATGTTCCACGGCGGGTCGCGGTAAGCAATTAGCGCGACCACCGCAAAGTCAAGAATAAGTCCCCAAATGAGCAGGTGAACCGGGTCAGCCACATTCAGGGGCGCGAACGCGGAAACCGCCGTATACAGAAGTCTTGCGGCTTGAGCGGCGATGAGATATTCGGCGGCTCGCCTCAGATTAAGCATAGAGCTTTTTGCATACTCAAGAGCTCTGAAGGACTCGAACACACCGCCTCCGTTTTTGGCGGGAGTGATAACAACGTGCGCCGCGCTTCTTATTGCCTGCGGTATCGTCTTTTTTATTTAAAATTAAATTTTT
>JBJFAQ010000035.1:0-1769 GCA_051887995.1 Eubacteriales bacterium | reverse complement strand
CGCGGCGATAAGCGCCGCGTTTTTCATTTTGCCGTATGCGCTTCCGGGGTGTACCGAAAAGCCTTTAATTGTCACCGAAGCCCCTGCCGCGTTGAAGTTTTCGTCCTCGATACAGCCGAGAAGCTCGCCGTCAAGCGTATAGCCGTAGTCGGCATCCAGCTTTTTCATGTCAATATGATCCGTGCCTCGCCCTATTTCTTCATCGGGCGTAAAGCAGACGCGTATCTCGCCGTGTTTTTCGCCCGACTCGATGAGCCTCTCAAGCGCCGTCATTATTTCCGCGATGCCTGCCTTGTCGTCTGCGCCGAGCAAGGTCTTTCCGTCTGTAACAATGAGATGAAGACCGATAAAGGGACGGAGGGTGTCGCTCTGCGGCATTATGATATTTTCCTCGGCATTAAGGCAAATGTCGCCTCCTTCGTACTTCAGGACGCGCGGACGTATCGGAGCGTCGGGTGCGGCGTCCGAGGTATCCATGTGCGCGAGAAACGCCACTTTCGGAATCGTTTTCTCGCAATTTGAGGGAAGTGATGCGTATACATACCCGAATTTGTCTTTCTCGGCTGAAAGTCCGAGCTGCCGAAGCTCTTTTTCAAGCTCTGAGGCGAGAAAAAGCTGTTTTTTTGTGCTCGGACACGTTTCCGAGTTTTCGTCAGACATGGTCGGAAACGAAACATAGTGAAGAAAGCGTTCAGTGACGTTCATATCAAAGTCCTTTCTCAAAAATCTTGTATTTTCCCGCGCGTATCATATCAACGAAATCCTCGATTGATTCAATGCGCTCTTTAAACGCGACGCCCGCGAGCTTTTTCTGCGCATATGCCGAGTGGTTGTCGCTGCCCGCAAAGGGCAAAAGACCGTAATTTTGAATATATTGCTTTGCCATGCGGTTTTCAAAGTCTGTCCGGCAGGCGTTTATCACCTCAGCGCCGTCCACATCGCGCGGAACGAGCCGTATCATGCTTATATAGTTTGCCTCTCGGAACGGGTGCGCGTGTATCACAAGTCCTCCGTGAACATGCACGAAGTCGCAGTATTCTTTGAGCGTCATGTCCATTATCTGCGGATTCTGCGCAAGCCACGCGGGCGAAAGACCGTACGTAAGAAAATCCGTGCCGAAAAAGGAATATTCCCAGCCGAAAAACACGTCGATTCCCCGTTTTTTGCCTTCTTCAAAGGCATTGCGGTAGCCGGCGCAAAACAGTTCAACGCGTTCTTTCCACGGCAGGTCCTTCGGAACTGCGCAGTTGCCGTTGAAGAAATGGTCCGTGACGATGACACCGGAGTATCCAAGCTCGGAATAATACTCCACCTGCTCACTTGCCGACGCGGACGCGCATCGGCTTACCTCGGACGTGTGCAGATGGGTTTCATAGTTATATATTTTTTTCAAAAAGATATTCCTCCGCTTCCGTAAAATGTTCGCAAAAAGGTGTGTTTTTCATGTTAAGTCGCTCTTGTGCGGTGTAAACGAAGCAAAAGTGCTTGCCCTGCGCGATTTACTTACATATATTATACCACCTTTTACATATAAATGCAAGTCGCTTTGAGGATGCAAAAATTATTTCAAAAAAAGCGCAAAAAGTATTGACAAAAAGGGTATGCTATGATATAATACTAAACGTTCTCGACGTCCGAAGAACATAAAAATGCTGGTGTGGCTCAATGGCAGAGCAGCTGATTTGTAATCAGCAGGTTGTTGGTTCGACTCCGATCACCAGCTCCATATGGGGGATTTCCCGAGCGGCCAAAGGGGGCAGACTGTAAAT
>JBJFAQ010000034.1:0-1774 GCA_051887995.1 Eubacteriales bacterium | reverse complement strand
GTTCGTCTTTGCCTTGAACACATTATATATTTCGGTCACGCCGTTTGAAGTGTTGAGGTCGCTTCCCACAGCCTCGATGAATTTCTTTTTGTATTCGTCAAATACCGCCTTGTCGACCTCGCCGTCATTTTCGTCAAGGGCAGCCACCTTGTTTGCAAGCTTGTTGTAAGCAACCGCCGCATTGTCAAGTCCCTCCCATGTAAAGACAAGAGATTTTCTGTAGTGAGACTGCAGGCAGAAGAATCTGTATACGAGAGGATTGTAACCCTTTTGTTCAAGAAGAGAAACGGTGAGAAACTCGCCCTTTGATTTGCTCATCTTGCCGGAGTTTGTGTTGAGGTGAAGAACGTGGAACCAATGTCCGCACCAGGGATGTCCGAGATAAGCCTCGCTTTGAGCGATTTCGTTGGTATGATGGGGAAACGCATTGTCAATACCGCCGCAGTGCAAATCGACATACTCGCCGAGATGCTTGATACTGATAGATGAGCACTCGATGTGCCATCCGGGATAACCGACACCCCAAGGAGAGTCCCACTTCAGCTCCTGGTCGTCAAACTTTGATTTCGTGAACCAGAGAACAAAGTCGGTCTTATTCTTTTTGTTGCCGTCTTCTTCAACTCCCTCGCGCACGCCGACTTCGAGATCGTCCGCGTTGTGATTGCCGAAAACGTAATAGTTGTCAAGCTTCGAGGTGTCAAAATAGATGTTTCCGCCAGCCTCGTAAGCGTATCCCTTTTCAAGCAGCTTCGTTATCATTTCTATGAATTCGGGAACGCAGTGGGTAGCAGGCTCAACCACGTCGGGAATTTTAATATTGAGCTTTTCGCAGTCTGCAAAAAAAGCGTCGGTGTAATATTTAGCTATTTCAAGAACAGTCTTGTGCTCTCTCTTTGCACCCTTGAGCATTTTGTCCTCGCCCGTGTCGCCGTCGCTTGAAAGGTGTCCGACATCGGTGATGTTCATGACTCTTTTGACGTCATTTCCCTCGTATCTCAGAAACTTTTCAAGAACGTCCTCCATTATGTAAGAACGGAGATTTCCTATGTGAGCAAAATGATAAACGGTAGGGCCGCAGGTATACATTTTGACCTTTCCCGCCTCATGGGGAACAAACTCGTCAACTTTTCTTGTAAGCGTATTATAAAGCTTCATATTTTTCTCCTTTGACCTGTCGGTCGCTTATTTATTAATTAATAACTGCTGAGAGTTCCGATGTCCTCCGTCACAGCGCGTTTTCGCGCTTTTCGGTTACGGTTATCACAACAGCCGCCGAAAGAACAAATGCAACCGCCGATACCGTAAGGATTACCGCATAAACAAGGGGGGAAGCCTCCGGCACCATACCCACAAGGTACATTCCGAGGTTAAAGCCTATATGAAGAAGAATAGGCGCCGTAACAGAACCGGTCTTTTCATATAAGTATATCAGCATTAGCCCTAAAAGGGAGGTATATACAAACGAGATGGGATTGAGATGGGCGATACCGAATATTACGGACGAAAATATTGCCGCAAACCATGCCGGCGCGGTCTTTTTTACGGTCTTGTACATGAGCGCGCGGAAAATGATTTCCTCGGTTATCGGGGCTATTATTACAACAGCGATAAACTCAATCAGCAGACTGCCCGTGCCGATGTAAGAGTATGAAACATCGTACATCTCCGTCAGGCTGTCGGGAAAAGGAATGAAAGCCATCGTAAAGCTTGCAAAGAAATTGAGCGCCACGCCCATAAAAACGATTAAGGGAACCGTGACACCGGCAAGTCTGTT
>JBJFAQ010000033.1:0-7748 GCA_051887995.1 Eubacteriales bacterium | reverse complement strand
ACCTTCCGTGCAGTCGCCGGCAGCATAAATATCCGGCACAGAAGTTTCCATGCGGTCATTTACAATGATGCCCCGGTTCACTTCGCCGCCGATTTCCTTTATCAAACCGAGAAGGTCGAGAGTTCCGTCAAAGACATCATCGTCAAGATATATGGTGCCGTCCATGTCGAAAAGAAACAGCCTTTTTTCTGCAATGGAACGCATGTTTTTCCCTCCGTGATATGAAATATTCCGGTTTTAGGTCTTAGATTTGTGCTTTGAAGCCGGCGAAAGAAAGCTTCTGTGCATATTTTACCTCCGCATATGTCTTTTGTCAATGTTTTTTGATTTTGGGGGTTGATTTTTTCCGAAAGAAGGAGTATAATTGTAAAAAACATATTGCAGATGTAGCTCAATGGCAGAGCGCTCGCTTCCCAAGCCAGATACGCGGGTTCGATTCCCGTCATCTGCTCCATAATTGCAAAAATTACCAGGTGCATCCTTGGTCGAATAAAAAAAGAGAAGCATTCGCTTCTCTTTTTTTGTCCGCATATACAGCGGATTTTTCTTAAAGTTAAAAAGGTCACGATGTACAAAAGCGAAAAGTCAAAATTTTATAATATTTTTTGGCTTTTTCTGTATTCGCGCGGGGAGATTCCGGTTTCTTTTTTAAAAAATGAGGAAAAATGAGCGGCGTCGTAAAAGCCCGTCAGCTCCGCTATCTTCGCAATGGAAAAATCAGGTTCGTGCAAAAGGTCGTATGCCTTTGACATTCGTATTTTTCTGAGATACTCGCTTACACCGCATCCAAAATTCTCACGCATGAGCCGTTCCGTATGCGTTTTGCTGTAGTGGAGGTCAGAGGAAATGCTCTCAAGTGACATAAAACACGGGTCTCCGCTTATGAGAATGGCTTTCAGCCTCTCTCTGAAGCCCTTGTCCTCGTCCTTCTTTGCGGAAAGAAATAAAAGCAGATACCGTTCCGCTAAGTTCTGTATTTGCCTTTTTTCGAGAAGGCTCTGGTACAGTATGAGCTCCTTTATCTCGGTATAGCTCTCTCTTGAAACTCCCGCAATGTGTCTTATCTCAAATTCTCCGGGAAGCGGGACTGGAAAAAACTCATCCCACTTTTCATCTCCCAGAGCACTCAGCTCAACTGCTATCTGCGAATATTCTTTCTGAATTTCAATGGTGTGCGGAAGCTCCTTCGGCAGAAAAACCATGTCTCCGGGGCAGAGCACATGACTTTCATCTCCGATATTTATTACAGGTGTTCCGGACGTAATGATGTTGAAGTGTATATGCCTGTGCCGGCACGCAATTATTTCTTTTTTGTCGATTGAATACCTGCGCAGAATACTGACAAAATCCAGAAATCCTGTTTCGCCGTAATACGCTCTGCCGGCATCAAGCTTCATAAAACCGCCTCCTTTATGGTTCTATTTTACAATTTTATGTCGCTTATGTCAATGGCATATGAAAATTTTTTGGGATAAAATAAATTGAAAAGTAATGCAAAAGCATCGCCGGCTTCATAAGCTGACATGGCTTGAAGGAGGTAAAAATGAAAAATATTGTCAGATGGTTTTTGTGTATCGCGGCAATGACGGCTCTTATCGCTGCACTCGCGGTCGGAGCAGGAGCGGAGAGCGGCGTCATATACCGAAGCGAGAACAAATGGGTAAGCAATACAGAGTCTACCGTGCTGTATTACGACGCAAGCGGAGCGGAAACGACAGATCCCTCTCAATACGTTGAGACTGGTATTACATGGACTTTTGATGGCGGGGTGCTTACTCTTGACGGAAGCACTTCATACAGCGACTGGACTGCGTGCACGGTAGGCGAACTCAGCAGCAGCGTGACGGAGATTGTTATAGGAGAGGGCATAACGTCAATACCCAAATACTGCTTTTCCGTGCACTTTCCTAATCTGAAAACGGTAACTGTTACGAAGAATCTTACAGTCCTTAGCAGCAACTGTTTCAAAAACTGCGGTGCTCTTACTTCTTTCCTTGTTGACGGGACAGGCTTTGACAGGGTCGGTACGCTTGACCTTAGATGGATAAAAAGTCAAAGCTGGGCTTTTGCTGTCGGAACGTTTAAGCCGACAAACATTTTGAGCGACGGCGGCGATTCGCTTTGCGTATTTCTCAGTGACGAGGTTGCGGAGAGCGCTATCGGCGGTTTCGGCGTCACGTACGGCAGTATTCCGGCATATGTATACACAAATGAGGGAGCAAGCACTACATGGAGCGACGGTCTTGCAGGACGAAAGGCATATGTGGTCACGTGCCGCACATATCCCGAGCATACGGTGTCCCACCTCGGTTATCAGGTGCGCACAAAAAGCTACAACGGTCTGCGCGGGAAATTCACAATCAGCGGTACAGTCTCTGACGACTATGCTCTTGTTGAATACGGCACGATAGCTATTCCGGATCCGGAAAAGCTCGATACGGCGCTTGATTACAAGCTGAAGCCGGGAGAAACGGGCTATACCGTCACGGCAAACAAGGCCCGCAAGGTCACTGTATGGCAAGAGGGCGGCAGCGAGCAAAATGGAAACACATTTTTTGTTTCCGTTGTCAGATTTGCAGAGAGTTCTGCAAACCTAAAGACAAATATATTTATGACAGGCTATGAAATATGGCGGGATAAGACCACGGGAGTTGAGTTTGTGCTCTATACTGCCGAAACAGAAGGACATTGCAAGTCCGTAAGCATTTACGACGCGATGATAGGCAGCTATAAGGCGGGGCTTATAAATCTGTCGCTCGAAGAGGACAATGCGTTCTGGTCGGTGCTGAACGGTTGCCGTGAAAAGCTTGTTTCTGCGGGATGCAGCAGCGGCTCGACAACTCCTTATTATACTGAGGACGGAAACGACCTTGTGAGAAATCAGACGCGCTTGTCTCTTTTCAAGACGGTAGACGGCACATACACGCTTATCGCTCACGGAAACGGCGTAAGCTCTGCCACTTTCTACGGCAGTGTTGACGCGGATAAGGTCAATTTCCTTGCAAATAAGTATACAGGCGTCGATATAGATACCGTTATAATCGACAGCGATGTTGAAAGCATTTATATAAATGCACTTACGTACCTTCCATCGCTCAAAGCCATAATTTATTCGGAAAACACATCTAAATGGACGTTCAAAGCATCAGGAAACCCTCTGCTTCAGGCAATAGTCAAGTTTGATCAGGCAAAAGCGGTGGCAAATCCGAATTATGTCTCTGAGGCGATTGAAGCATGTCGGGTTGACCTCAGCGGATTCTCGGATTTTGATCTGAGCACATGGGCATGGACATATAACTATAAGGTAAAGGAAGTCATTCTTCCTGTGCCGACAAAGATTGTAACAATTGATGCAGGCTCTCTCTGCGGCGCGTTTGACAAAACCTCTGCCATGATATATGTTGCCGGAGGCACGGGAAAGGAAAATGTTGCCGACCTGCGCTCAGACAGCACCGCGGGCTACTATACATCAAAGCTCGCGCTCTCTTCGGACGCGGGATATGAGGACAAATACACACAAAGCAATTTTCTTATAAACAGCAATATAAACACAGTGCTTTTTAACGACGTGACATACTCAAGATACAATTCAACAAATTACTGGACGGTTGAGGTTGCGCCGATTGAGGCTCAAGGAGAGAATTTTATGAATCTTATAACCGGCGAAACAACTTCTGTAAGCATAGGAGACTACACGAGCGCAAAAGCGTTCAGCGGCGACCTTACCGTGAATTTCCCGTCGGAAAATTTCGAGGATATTGCCGATGACGATATGCTCATGTTTACTCTTGTGGTAAAGGGAGCGGAAAAATGCGAATCTATGACGGTTTCTCTTGACGCGCCCTCATTTACCTCGTCATATTCGCTTGACTACGCGATTCCGGCGCATTGGTCGAATCTTAAAATACCGTTGCTCGGATCTGATTTAAACAAGCTGTCGCTTGAAACGGACGGCTCGGTACTGATAGCAGACGCATATTTTGAAAATCTCGGAACAAAAACGCTTGCAGAGGTTGCGGGACAGGGCGGAATGTGGCTGCTTGAGGATTTTGAATCGATTTCTCTCGGAACAGAGGGCGCGGGCATCGGAAAGGCGCTCGGACTTACCAGATCCGGCAACTATCTTTATACAGTCGGTTCTGCAAACAATGGTCAGCTCGTTGTAACCGACGTAAGCGACCCGTCCTCCCCCGTTGTGCTCGGCACTGTAAACGGTCTTGGACCTAACGCACGAAATGTTGCGCTCTGCCCCGGCGGTGAGGACGTTATGGTTGTCTGCCGCGAGCTCGGAGCATACATTATAAACGTAAAAGACCCGTCAAATCCTTATATAAGAGCACACTATGACACCGTAGAGCAGGCAACGGGACTTTGCATCTCAGAAAACTATGCGCTTGTTTCCTGCCGCACATACGGCGTTGAGGTAATTGACCTTTCCGACCTTGACAACCCTACGCATCTCGGAACTGTGCCGACAGGAGAAGTGCAGAATGTTGCGGTATATAATAATGTGCTTTATACAGGACTTTGGGGCGACCGAAGCGTGAAGATGTACGACATAACGAACATAAAAGAACCTGTGCTTCTGGGAACGCTTGGCCTTCACGGCAAGGGAGACGGCGTTTCGGTCTGCGAGGTGAACGGAAGAACATATGTTTATGCCGCAATCGGTCATCAACAGGGAAAGGGACAGACCACGCGCGAGACGCTCGGTCTCGGTCAGGGTAACGGATTTGATATATTCGACGTTACCGACCCGCAGAATCCGGTGTGGTGCTCAACGTCATATATTGACGGAAGATTTTATTATATTGGAAACGACTTCTGGCGTACCCATGTCTCCTTTGACGGTGAAAATGTATACGTATATGTGACAAACACATATAACGGTGTATACATCTATGACGCGACAGACCCGACAGCTCCCGTGCGTCTTGCTCACATCAAGGTTGAAATACCTCCGACAAGCAGTATTTACAGGGAACTTACAAACGCGACCGGCGTGCTTCCGTTTGACCAGACGGTTTCCGGAAGGGGCATCATCGGAGATGTGCTCTGCGACGGAAACGCTCTCTACATTGCCTGCTCGCTTACAGATGTGTATATTCTTGACGAGGGCGACATTCCGGGGCTTATCCATGACGCGCGTGAGGGAGATAAATGCACTCTGCCCACTCTCACGGAGACGGATTATACTTTTACCGAAACCGGCTTTACTGACCTTGTCCAGTATCTCGGCGAAGAACAGATACTTTCTGTCTGCGAGCTTGGCGGATACATTTTTGCTGCAGGCGGCGATTCGGGAGTTATGGTATTTGACAAGACAACTCTCGAAGTGATAGATACCTTCAAAAACACGGCGAACACCATCGTATACGATGTGGCATCATACGGAAATACGCTGTATGTGGCCGAGGGCATCGAAGGACTCGGAGTTTACAATGTGGATATCGGCACGTCAGGCGTTACTTTCAGTGAGCTTTGGCGCATGTCAAAGCGCGCGAACAGCGGAACTGCCATTGTGAGAGCGGTTGAGCTGTCACCTAAGGCAAGATTTGCCTTGGTGATAAGTGCTCAGAGCGAGGCGTCTGTTATAAACACGGAAACGAAGAGCATTGTTTATTACGGCACGACCTCAACGCTTCTGTATCATCATAATTTGAGCAATGGTCTTATCGCCGGGCGCTATCTTGGCTATAACGGTAACGGCTCTCAGACCGTGTGGATAGATTTTGGCACAGAGGATGACTATGAAACGCCGATTGTGATGTCTGATACAAATACACTTTTCGCTACACATAATGTGACTTATACAACGGGATATGCAGATCTTAACGGTCTTGCTCTCGGAGTGACATCAAAGGGATACTACGTGTTATACGATATCGCCGATCCGGGCGTATCTAAGTTTGCGGATCTTCCCGGTTATACCGTTGCATCCGGAAGACCTGCAACAGGTGGAGGATATCTCATAACGACACATAGAATAACAGGTACGATAGGAATATATGATGTTACGACACCTACATCGCCTGTTGTATACAAAGAAATCACCGTAAACGGAAACCCTGACTTTGCATACATCACGGGCGACTCCGAAAACGGATATTATGCGTATATTCCGCTCGGACACGGAGGACTTATCCGCTTTGCGCTTCCTGCTATCTCATAAAACCGTCCCCCCTATTTATTCCATTCAAATATCCCGACGGCGCCCAGCGCCGTCGGGACCGTTTTTTTATAAAAATGTATACAACATGCATTTCTTCTTGAATTTTTCGTCAAAATTGTTATAATATATATTAGACGGGAAAGGAGGGGAAGAATATGGAGCTGATGCCGTTTTTTTCGGAGCTTATGAAGAAAGAAAATATCGAGCTTTTTGCACCGCTGAGGCTTTCTTCCTGCCGTATGCTTCGCCCTTATCTGCTTTCACAAAGTGAAATCGACGTCCGAAAAGACGGAACTGTAATAATGATTGCAGTTCCTTACTATATGTGCGGCACCGGAGAGCAAAATCTCTCTCTTTACGCCGTGCCTCGCGACTATCATGCTTTTTTTCGCTCCCTGTTTGAGCGCGTTCTCGGAAGCCTCAGAGAAGCGTTTCCCGAAAATCATTTCGCCGCATTTTCCGACCATTCCCCGATAGCAGAGGTCGGAGCGGCGGCTGCCGCCGGACTTGGAGTTGTCGGAAAAAATCATTTGCTTATAACGGAAAAATATTCTTCGTTTGTCTTTCTCGGCGAGGTGATAACGGATATCATTCTTCAGGCAGAAAGCTCTGAGCCGCGCTTATGCGACGGCTGCGGCGCGTGCAAAAGAAAATGTCCTGTGGGACTTGACATGAACAAATGCCTGTCGGCACTGTCACAGAAGAGAGGGGAGCTTTCCGATGATGAAAAAGCGCGTCTTTTCTCGGGCGGCTATGTTTGGGGCTGTGATATTTGCCAGCTTTCCTGTCCCCATTCAAAGGAGTGCGCGGAGACTCCGCTTGAGTTTTTCCGCGAAAAACGGATTTTGCATATAGACAGCGGGATACTCGGAAAAATGACTGACGCAGAGTTCTCGGAGCGCGCGTTTTCCTGGCGCGGACGAGACGTTATTGAGCGCAATCTCCGCATTTTCCGCGAAACGGGGGTAACCGATGAAGAAAAACGGAAACATTGACGAGCTTTCGCGCCTCAGAGCGGAAAACGAAAGCCTTTACAGGCGTATCGACGAGCTTGAGGCAAGACTTGAAGAGCTTCAACCGCGCTCGCTTCGCTCAAAGGAAGAGGATAACGTTTCAAAGGAATGGCATAAAGCGATACGCACCGAGAGCCTTATGCATTCAAAATATTATTCAAAATTTTTGCTGCGCGAGGTAAAAAGCACCTCGTTTTGGGCAATTTACAGCCGATTTCTCTCGTATTTCCGAAAATACCGTGTGCTTTCGGGTACGTTTCGGATACTTACGCTGATTATAACGTGGGCTGAGACCGGAGCTGTATTCTTTGTATCGGTTTCGGCGCTTATTATCATTCTGCCTATCATGCTTGTGCTGTCGGCGCTCACGCTTATGCTTGCGCTTCTGCGCGGACGCACGGCAAACCGAAAAATTGCGGAAACGGTAAAGGGCAAAACGGTGTATGTTCTTTTCGGCAGCAAAAAACAGATAAAAGAGAAAAAAGCAGGATTTCTATATAAAAACGCGAGCGACCTCGCCTCGGACGGCAATATTTGCTTTATTGTATCGCCCCACTTTTTCC
>JBJFAQ010000032.1:0-1788 GCA_051887995.1 Eubacteriales bacterium | reverse complement strand
TGTTTGAACGCATGAAAAACGGTGAATTCCCCGAAGGAAAGTATACGCTCAGGGCAAAAATCGACCTTGCATCGGGAAACTTCTGCATGAGAGACCCGGTGCTGTACCGTATTCGCTATATTGAGCATCACCGTCAGGGCACAAAATGGTGCATTTATCCAATGTATGATTTTGCTCATCCAATTCAGGACGCGCTTGAGGGCATCACGCACTCGCTTTGCTCTCTCGAATATGAAATCCACAGACCGCTCTACAACTGGGTAGTCGAGAACACAAGTGTCCCCACAAAGCCTCGCCAGATAGAATTTGCCCGTCTGAATGTCACAAATACCGTTATGAGCAAGCGCTTCCTGCGCAGCCTTGTCGAGAACGGTCTTGTTGACGGCTGGGACGACCCACGTATGCCCACGCTCTGCGGTCTTCGCCGCCGCGGTTACACAGCCGCCTCGATACTTGATTTCTGCGACCGCATAGGAGTGGCAAAATCGAACAGCATGGTGGAAATCGACTTGCTTGAGCATTGCATAAGAGAAGAACTCAATGAAAAGGCGCCGCGCAGAATCGCAATTCAGCACCCGATAAAGGTTGTTATCGACAACTATCCGGAAGATAAGGAAGAAACCTTTGAGCTGTCGAATAATCCGATGCAGGAAAACGCGGGAACGCGCCCTGTAAAGTTTACAAAAGAAATTTATATTGATTCTGACGACTTTGCAGAAGTTCCGCCGCCTAAATTCTTCCGTCTGAAGCCCGACGGAGAGGTTCGTCTTATGGGCACATATATCATTCGCTGCGGAGAAATCGAAAAAAATCCCGACGGAAGCATAAAGCTGATTCACGCCACCGCTGACCTTGAAAGCGGAAACGGAAATCCTGCGGACGGCAGAAAAATCAAAGGCACAATTCACTGGCTTTCCGCTAAATATGCAGAGTCGGCAACGCTTATGCTTTACGACAAGCTGTTTACAAAGGAAAACATGAACGAGGTTCCAAGCGACGAATACGAAAACTATATGAATCCGGATTCGCTTGTCGTGTTAAATGACGCCAAAGTCGAGCCATGCCTCATTGGCGCAAAACCGGGTGAGCAATTCCAGTTTGTGCGCACCGGTTATTTTTGCAAGGATACGAAAAACGAAGGGACATTCAACCGAATTGTCGGTCTTAAAGACAGTTTCCCGAAAAAATAAAAAAGCGGGGCGCTGTGCTATCGGCACAGCGCCCTTTAACTTTAAAAGGAACTAATGTTCATGAACACCGAAGTTATAATCCTCGCTTATATTGCCGTCGTTTCTGTTTTTGCAATCGTTGCAACGGCATATGACAAATACGCCTCATCACGCAGTCTTGCGCGCATACCGGAAAAATCACTGTTTGCCATCGCCGCCATCGGCGGCGCGGCAGCTATGTATCTTACAATGCTGCTGATTCGCCACAAAACAAAGCATCTGTCTTTTATGATAGGAATTCCGGCAATACTTGTTTTTCAGATTTTTCTTGCTCTGTGGGTTTTGAGAGGGCAAGGCGTTCTCTGACAAGCGCAAACTCCATTTTATCTCCGATATCAGACAGCGATGCCTCCGGATTATCCCCTTTGATTGAATCAAGCTCGTCATATATCATTTCAAGTTTTCCGCAAACATCTGAAATGGTATACTTATATTCCTCGCTGCTGTCGTCCTTCAGAGAAGATATTTCATTTTTGACAAGGTCAAGCTTTGCGTCAATTCCGTAAAGCAAATCCCGAATCTCTCGCATCACGTCAAGAAGCTCATCCATATAAACATC
>JBJFAQ010000031.1:0-1797 GCA_051887995.1 Eubacteriales bacterium | reverse complement strand
GCATTATCCACAAAGTTAAGTCCCGCCATACCGAGACCCTTTTCGTTTATTCCGTCGTAAAAAAGCGCATCGCTCCCTGCGACAAAAGCCATGCCGATAATGGCGTAATGGCTTTGCAGGCTTCCTGCAAAGCGAAATCTGAGCGGATAGTTACGCGGCATCACTACGACCTCATCGCCGTAGGAAAATTCGTAGTCAAGTGTTCTGCCGAAGTAAAAATCATTTGTTTTGTATGTGGCTGCAGTACACATTTTCAGCCCTCCGTTGTTGTATTAATGTGAAAAATACGTAATGTTAAGCTTAATTTCAGTATTATTATAACACGGTGTGCGGATTTCTTCCGCTTAAATCCGAATAAAGTTTTTTCTGACAAAAAGCCCCGCTCGGTTAAAGGAGAGGGGCTTTTACAGTATTCACCTTGTGCCGTACACTGTTACCGGCTCATCATGCCTTCCAAAGGCTGTGAAGATTGCAGTAAGCGTAAACTGCTTCGACCTCGTCTCCGTCGCAGATTGCAAAGCAAACCTCCGGCTTATCACCGGGCTTCAGTGACTTTCTCTGATTTCCCTGCTTTGTCTGAAGCGAGACCCACTCAATGTAATGTTCGGGAAGCATGGGATGCTCAACTGAGCCGACCTTAACCTTAACAAGATTGCCGTCCAGTTCATATACGGGAATATGTTTTTCTGTTGCGGCCTCTGTTGTGCCGGGAACAATTTCACTCATTTTTTCTCCGCAGCACATAACGGGAACGCCCTCGTCATTAACCATGGCAATAATATTGCCGCAGTGCTTGCAAATGTAAAATTTCTGTTTCATTTTTAACCTCCGTATTAATTATTCGGCTTCGGAAAAGGAGTCCTTGCCGACTCCGCACAGCGGGCAAACAAAATCGTCGGGCAAATCTTCAAACTTAGTTCCGGGAGCGATTCCGTTATCGGGATCGCCGAGCGCCTCATCATACTCCCATCCGCAAGCATCGCAAACGTACTTTTTCATTGTGTTATCCTCCTAAATATAATAAAATCGTATAGCGGTCTGAATCGATTGATACAGCCGGTATTGCGTATATAATCTGCAAAAAAGATGCCGTCAATTTCTGTCTGTAAAACACAATTTATATGCCGTTTTCAGGCAAACCCTTCTTCGTCTTTGCGCCTCTTACGGCTTGACATCCTGTATGCTTCCGTCATATACAAACATATTGTACACCCGCTCAGTAAAAAAACAAGGGGTTACGATAAAAGTCACAATTTGTTTACTATTTTATTTATTTTCAAGGGTGTTATTTTTTCGACATGCGGTAAACAACAACAGAGTGAGGTATAAGGTCAATCGGAAGTCTGTCTGCTGTGCCAACATCTTCTTTAGCCCATACGTCGCGGATATGATACGTTCCGCCAAGTTCAAACGTATCGCAAAATTCCGCCTCTCCCATGTTGAATACGGCTACGGCAAAGTCCCCGCCCCATAGCTCGCGTCGATATATTGACGTATCGCGCTGACCGTAGGTCTTTTGCATTTTTGGGTAGCTTGCAAGGGCGTCCTGATTTATCTCTATGATTTCGTCGTTACATATCATATCGAATTCAAATTCGGTAAGCTTATCCAGATGGCAGCTCAACTGAATGGGGGACGAAAAGAATGCCGTCATTGTATATTCTACAAGTTCCTCATTGTCGGTGAGCGACGGCAGCTCGGAAAACAAGTCCTGACGGCCTATCGCCAGCATATCAAGATCGTAGTAGTGACCGGGGCATACATAGCTTTCCCATTTGTCCACCGTGTCAAATCTGT
>JBJFAQ010000030.1:0-7892 GCA_051887995.1 Eubacteriales bacterium | reverse complement strand
AAACGGAGACTATATTTCCTGCGAAATTGAGGCAAAGCCTTCATGCGGAACGGACTTTCAGTGTGTCTTTGAGGTAAAGGCGCATGCCAAAGACCGAACGGACACGTTTACAATGTGCGATTTTGCATCGGCGTGCAGAGTCGAAAACGAGGAAAAATACGATTACATATTCAATATGTATATATAATTAAAGTCGTCGCGCTTCGGATAAAATCCGAAGCGCGACGGTTTCATATTCCGAGAAAACGTTTTACTTTTCTCTATGTACATTTATTATCAGAACCGCAGCGGCGATTATAATAAAGGAAAGAAGATATGTAAGCCTGAAAATATTTTCTCCGAGCAGGAGCCCTGAGAATATCACTCCGAAAAGCGGCTCAAAAAATTTGATTATGGACATTTTGGAAAGGTCATTGTATTTTACAAGAACGTTCCAGAGCGCATATGCAACTACAGAGGAAGCGCATATATAACCGAGAAGAAGCAGAGCGGAGAGGGAAATGTGCGGTATTCTTCCGCCCAAAATCAGTCCTGCGAGGGTGAGCACCGCGCCGCCGAAAAACTGCGCATAGGCAAGAGTGTGAACAGGGTCGAGCCTGTCAAACGCATTCTTTGAAATGATGCTGCTTGAGACAGAACATACCGACGCGCAGAGAATGAGCAAATCGCCTATTCCGAAGTGAAATTCCAGCCCGTCGAGGCTTACTATAATGATGCTTAAAAATCCGAGCAGTCCTCCGATGAGCTTTCGGAAAGTGAATTTGTCCTCTTTTCTGAAGAGAAACGCAAAGCAGGTTATAAACAGAAAGCCGACCTGCTTAAGAATTGAGGTTTTTGAGCCTTCTGTCATGGAAAGCCCCACATATGTGAAAGCATAGTGCAAAACTATGCTTGTCATGCCGATTAGAAAAACGGGGAGAAGCGCATCGCGCGTGGGAAGACGGAATTTTTTCTCTTTTCCAGATGCCATTGCAATAAGTACAGCGCCGCAGATGAGAAAACGAACCCCCGCAAAAAGCAGTATTGACGGGATATCCTCGCTTTCTATGTTAAATGCATCATAGCTTAGTTTGATGCACGGGAACAGTGAGCCCCACAGGGCGCATGCGAGCACGGCAAGCAGTGTGCCGCCTGCTTTGCTTTTGAAAATCGAATCTTTTGACTTCATTGGTGATACCTCTGTTATGATTATAAGAATCATTATAGCAGAAAAAGGAAAAAAGTAAATGCAAAAAACGATAATTTGACATATTTTGATACAAAAATGACTGAGGGGATTATAATTGTTGAATTTTTATCGTTTATGTGGTATACTTATTAAAAACGGAAAGGAGAAACGCATATGGCGAATGAAAAAACGTTAAAGGCGCAGATGAACATGGTTTGCTGTGCGGTCCTTCTTTTTTTTGCGGTGCTTCTTGCCGTTCGGCTTGTGCTTTCCTTTCTTTTTGCATTTTCCGAGTCGGAGGACGGAGGTATTATTCAAGGTACGGCGGACGCGCTCTCATATGCGGTGTCATATTTTATATCCGCGGCGATATTCAGGCGAGTGTTTGCATCAGGCGTTTTGCCCATGCGCCTTTCCCCGAATTTTACCCCTCATACGTTTGCCGTGCTGTCGGTCTGTGCGGCATTGCTCCTTGCCGTATCTCATTTTTCGTCTTTTCTGCTCGGCGGAGCTTCTGCCGAAGTACCTGAGACAGAGATATACCGCGGCGTCGATATAATTCTGCTTTTTCTCTCGACTGTCATTATCCCGGCGTTTTGCGAGGAGCTGCTTTTCCGAGGAATCGTGACAAACAATCTGCTCCCGTTTGGCAAGACCTTTGCCATTGTCGCAAGCGGCGTTGTTTTCGGTCTTGCGCACGGAAATCACGACCAGTTTCTTTTCGCTTCTGTTGCCGGAATCGTGCTCGGATGGCTCTACGCCGAGACAGGCTCTGTCTGGAGCGGAATTTTCCTGCATCTTTTCAACAACCTGCTTTCGGTTTCCGAGACCTTGATTTTGGGAGTGTTTCCGGCGGAGCGCGCTTACTTTATATGCGTTTCTATAGAGCTTTTCATTATGCTCTGCGGCGTTTTGTCGCTCGTTTATCTGCTTTTGATTCAGAAAAGAGAAAAGCGCGGGGAAACCGCGGGAGGCAGCTTCGGCAGAATCCTTCCTTCATTCCGCGGACGCGAAAGGCATCTTAAAGCGGAAGAATATATAAAAGGCTTTTTCAGTCCTGTCATGATAGTTTTTCTTGCATATACTGCCATAAGCGAGGTGCTTTATGTCCTACTGTTCTGAAATAAGATGTGATGAATTTTTCATGCGCGAAGCCCTCTCGGAGGCAAGGCTTGCCGAAAATCTCGGGGAAGTTCCGGTCGGGGCTGTGATTGTGTGCGGAGACGAGATTATCGCACGGGCGCACAATATGAGAGAAACCGAGGAAAGCGCAGTTTGTCACGCGGAGCTTATTGCGATTTCCGAGGCGTGCCGCAAAAAGGGCGGCTGGCGGCTCTCCGACTGCACGCTTTATGTGACGCTTGAGCCGTGTCCCATGTGCGCGGGCGCAGTTATAAACTCGCGTATTCCGCTTGTGGTATACGGGGCAAAGGACGCAAGGGCAGGCGCACTCGGAAGCCTTGTTGCGCTTCAGAATTATCCTTTTAATCACAGACCTTGCGTGAGGAGCGGCGTTCTTCGCAGTGAATGTGCCGAAATATTGCGGATTTTCTTTGAAAAGAGGCGATAAGATGTTTTTTTTGCATTTTTTCGAGGTGAATTATTCATAATGATGTCTAAAATGGACAAAAAAATGCCTGCTGCATAGAGCAATATTGGCAAAAGGGCACATTGACTTTTTTGCAGAGGCATGATATAATACGCAAAGAAAGTATTGTAGAACATGCAATTTTTTCATAATATCGTATTGCAGATATGTTTGAAAGGAGCCTTGACAATGTTTTTCGGGTATGAAACCAAAACCGAAAACACCTGTACCGCGGCGTACCGTGCCGAGGCTGCTTTTATGCGCGCTGAATGTGCGGACGCCTGCGCGCGCAACTCTTTTATATCGGACACTGCCGCTGCAGTGTCTGTTTTTGTATTTGTGCTTATTGTCGCCGTTTGCACGGCGGTCGCCTGCGGCCTAATTTACGTGGCCGACGGATTTGTGATTGTACTCGCCGTGACCGGTCTTATTATTATAAGAGAAAAACAGAATAGGCAAGGTCGAAAATCTGCACTTCGGAAAAACTTCATTTATTAAATGTTGAATCTGATGGCAGTTCGGCTTTGCCGGACTGCTTTTTGATTATATCAAATGCCGAAAAGGCAAAAAGGAGAAAAGACATGAAAAACTTTAAGAAACTCGTAGCAGTTGTCCTCGCGGTCATGATGGTCGCAGGATGCGCCGCACTTGCATCGTGCGGTAAAAAAGATGAGACCACATCTACAGATGAGCTTCTCATCGGCGGCATAGGTCCTCTTTCGGGCGACTATGCAAACTACGGCAACTCCGTAAAGCAGGGCGCTGAGCTCGCAGTTGAAGAAATCAACGCGGCAGGCGGAGTAAACGGCTTCAAACTCAAGCTCTCGTATCAGGATTCCAAGGGCGACAAGGCTGACGCTGTTGCCGCTTACGGTAAACTCGTTGACAACGGCATGAAGCTCTCTCTCGGCGGCGTTCTTTCGGGCGAGACCGCAGACATCATTGCAGCAGCTAAGGATGACGGCATCCTCGTTCTCACACCTTCCGGCTCTGCAACCAACATTCTTAAGGGTAATGACGCTGCATTCCGTGTATGCTTCTCCGATGCATCTCAGGGCGTAGCTTCCGCTGATTATATCGGCACAAACAACCTTCCGAAGAAGGTCGCTGTCTTCTATCAGGCAGATACTGACTACTCAAAGGGACTTCTTGAGACATTCAAGACCAGAACAGAGGCTAATGGCATCGAGATCGTAGAAGAGCAGTCCTTCACTGACGACACAAAGACAGACTTCACAACTCAGATCACGGCTATCCAGAACTCCGGCGCAGAGATGATCTTTATCCCGATCTATGCGTCCGAGGCAGCAACCTTCCTTACACAGGCAAAGGGCAAGTTCTCCTCCGATATGATTTACTTCGGTTGCGACGGACTTGACGGTATCCTTACTAAGATTGAAGACACGGCTGATGCAGAGAACGTAATGCTTCTTACTCCTTTCTCCGCAGACTCCAAGAACGAGAAGGTACAGAAGTTCGTTAAGGACTACGGCGACAAGTTCGGCGGAGCTGTTCCGGATCAGTTCGCAGCAGACGGTTATGATGCTATATATGTTCTCAAGGCAGCAATTGAGAAGGCAGGTCTTAAGCCTGACGACATGACCGACTTCAACACCCGCGTAGTTGCCGCAATGACACAGATCGAGGTTGAAGGCGTTACAGGTACAATGACATGGGATGAAACCGGCGAGACGACTAAGGGCGCTCTTGCAATGATTATTCACGACGGCGTTGCATCCCTTTACGGACAGGACTGATAAAAGGCTGTACAGCGCGGCTTCGGGGGAGCTTGCTCCCCCGCGGCTGCCTGACCGCTTGTATATAGGAGACGTTTGAAAGGCGGGCGGAAGGCTACCGAACGCCCGATTCCCTCAAACTCCATTTGTGCTCTGAAAATCGGCAGAATACAAAGCTTCACTCAGCACAAATGCAAAGAAAGGTATGGTCATAAAATGACATTATTTTTAAAAACCCTGATAAGCGGTCTGAATCTCGGCAGTATTTACGCGCTTATCGCACTCGGGTATACTATGGTATACGGTATTGCCAAAATGCTGAACTTCGCCCACGGCGACGTTATCATGATAGGCGCTTACTCCATTATCGTTGCGGTAATGCAGGCAAAGCTCCCGGGTATCGCCGCTATACTTATAAGCGTTGTTCTCTGCGCATTACTCGGAGTTCTTATTGAATTCCTTGCATACAAGCCCCTGAGAAAAGCACCGCCTCTTGCGGTACTTATTACTGCGATCGGCGTCAGCTATTTCCTCCAGAACTTAGCTCTGCTCATTTTCGGCTCAGAGCAGAAATCCTTCCCGACATCAATAATAAGTCTGCCCTCCGTTACGCTCGGAGAAATTGAGATTTCGGGAAATACGCTGATGACGCTTGCCGTCACGGCACTTATAATGATTGCTCTCTCACTCTTTATCGGTAAAACAAAGATAGGCAAGGCAATGCGTGCGGTCTCAGAGGACAAGGAAGCCGCAGAGCTTATGGGTATCAGCACGAACCGGACGATTTCCGTCACTTTCGCAATAGGTTCTGCACTTGCCGCGGTCGCCAGCCTCTTCTACGGCGCGACATACGTCTATATCAAGCCTACGACGGGTTCGATGCCCGGTATCAAGGCTTTCACGGCTGCCGTTTTCGGCGGTATCGGCTCTATCCCCGGCGCAATGCTCGGTGGAATACTGCTCGGCATCATAGAGCAGTTTGCAAAAGCGTACATATCAACGGCAATGTCCGACGCTGTCGTATTTGCCGTACTTGTTTTGGTTCTTGTCGTTAAACCGTCCGGACTTCTCGGCAAGAAAATCAGGGAGAAGGTGTGATTTATGGCAAACAGAATACTTAAAAAGGCTTTCTCCAAAAACGCAGTCACTCTTTATTTTGTCATCGCGCTCTACGCCGTCGTTTCCATATTGCTTTACGGCGGTATGATAGGACGCCAGATAACAAACATGCTTATTCCGGTTTCCTGCTACATTGTTCTTGCGGTTTCTCTGAACCTTGTGGTCGGACTTCTCGGTGAGCTTTCACTCGGTCACGCGGGTTTTATGTCGGTCGGACTTTTCAGCGGGTGTCTCCTCTCGATTGCACTTGCAAATACGCTTCCGATGATAATCAGACTTCCGATTTCAATGATATTCGGCGGACTTTTCGCTGCGGCTGTCGGATTTGTGGTCGGACTGCCGGCACTTCGTCTGAACGGAGACTATCTCGCAATCGTTACTCTCGCGTGCGGAGAAATAATCAAGAATATAATGAACAATCTGTCAATTACCGGCGGTGCGCTCGGACTTGATATGAATTCCGAAAAGGGAAATATCTATTCAAAGCCGAAGGAGCTCCTCCCATATGCGATAGCTCTTGTTCTTATAACGGTCATCGTAATGATGAATATAAAAAAATCCCGTCACGGCAGAGCGATAATGGCGATACGCGACAACAAAATCGCATCTGAAGCGACCGGTATCAACGTAACATATTATAAGCTGGTCGTTTTCATGCTTGCCGCGTTCTTTGCAGGTGCGGCGGGAGTTCTCTACGGACACGCGTTCGCAAATATTCGTCCCACGACCTTCAACTACAATATGTCAATCGAAATCCTCATAATCGTTGTCTTCGGCGGCATGGGAAGCATCAACGGCTCAATTATCGCCGCGATAGCGCTTCGCGTTCTCTCCGAGGCGACACGTGAATTCGGCGAATATCGAATGCTTGCATATTCGATACTTCTTATCGTCATTATGCTGCTTAACAACAACCCCAAATTTGCCGAGCTCAAATCGGGACTTTCGCTCAAAAAACTCTTTTCCAAAAAGAAGGGGGGAACGGTAAATGGATAATCGCAAGCCAAAGCTCGTTCCGTATCCTTCAAACGCATATGTTACCGAGAGAGACCTCGGAAAACGCCCCGTGCTTGAGGTTTCACACCTCGGCATAGACTTCGGCGGACTTACCGCCGTCGATGAGTTTTCTCTTGTTATAGGCAGGACGGAAATCACAGGTCTTATCGGTCCTAACGGCGCGGGAAAAACAACGGTTTTCAACCTGCTCACAAACGTATATCAGCCTACGCGCGGAAGTATTCTTCTTGACGGCGTAAGTACGGCGGGACGTAAAACCTATCAGCTTAACCACATGGGAATTGCCAGAACCTTTCAGAACATCAGGCTTTTCTCTAATCTTTCGGTGCTTGATAACGTCAAGGTCGGACTTCATCATGAAATGAAGGAAAATCTTTTTGCGGCGGTTACGCACGCCTTCGGCTACATGAAAGCGGAGAGAGAAGCGGACAAAAAGGCGCTTGAGCTGCTTGATTTCTTTGGCATGGCAGACCTTTCCGACGCTCCGGCGGGAAGTCTGCCCTACGGCGCGCAGAGACGTCTTGAGATTGCACGCGCGCTTGCAACATCACCGAAAATCATCTTGCTCGATGAGCCTGCCGCCGGAATGAATCCGTCCGAGACTGCGGAGCTAATGGAGAACATCAGACGCATACGCGACAACTTCGGAATTGCCGTGCTTCTTATCGAGCATGATATGAAGCTTGTCATGAGCATTTGCGAGGGAATCTGTGTGCTTGACCACGGAAAGGTCATAGCAAAAGGAACACCTGATCAAATAAAGTCCGACCCGAAGGTTATTGAAGCATATCTCGGAAAGGCAAAGGAGGCGTGAAAATGCTGAGTGTTCAGAACATAAATGTCTACTATGGCAAGATTCACGCGCTGAAGGACATTTCTTTTGAAGTAAGCGACAAGGAGATAGTGGCGCTTATAGGTGCAAACGGTGCAGGCAAATCCACAACGCTTAAAACCATTTCCGGCATGCTTCGCTCACACACGGGTAGCATAACTTTCTGCGGAGAGGACATTTCCCACACCGAATCATATAAGCTTATTACAAAGGGAATGGCGCATGTTCCCGAAGGGCGGCGCGTATTCCTTCAGATGACGGTCGAAGAAAACCTCGAAATGGGAGCGTACACCAACGGCGGATATATAAAAGAAGGACTTCTTGATGTTTACAACCGTTTTCCGCGCCTTAAGCACAGAAGAAATCAGGTTGCGGGCACGCTTTCCGGCGGTGAGCAGCAGATGCTCGCTATGGGCAGGGCGCTGATGAGTC
>JBJFAQ010000029.1:0-7902 GCA_051887995.1 Eubacteriales bacterium | reverse complement strand
GTTTGCCCGCGGCAGGTGCTTTCGGGCGCATTAGTCCCGCGGCGCTTTCTCTCATGTCGTGCTGGCAGACAAACCATGTTGCACCGAGCGCGCAGAAAAGATAGAGCGCCGAGCACTGTGCAAACAGCTTCCAGTCAAGCACAAATTCTATCGGTCTTTCGATGGAATACAAAATGTGGTATACCTGCCAAAGCGCCATCGGCATATAGCGCGAGCCTATAAGGAATCCGAGAATACATCCGACAGCAGAGGCGCTTCCGGCATAAAACAGGTATTTTCCGGCGATGGCACTGCTGCTGTATCCGAGCGCTTTGAGTACGCCGTTTTCCGTTCTGCCCTCACTTACCATGCGCGTCATTGTCGTTATGCAGACAAGCGCGGCGACAAGGAAGAAAAACAGCGGAAAAACCTTTGCAACTCCGGATACTATTGCGGTATCGTTTTCAAAGCTTGCATATCCTGTGTTGGAGCGGCGGTCAAGCGTGTAAACAGTAGCGGCTTTGATTTCCGACAGTTCGGAATCTGCCTTATCTATTTCAGCCTGAGCGTCGTCAATTTCTAAGCGGCCGTCGTCAATTTTTCTCTGCGCTTCGGCAAGCTCCTGCGCTTTTTCTTCAAACTGCTCTTCTGCCGAAGAGGATGCCTGCTCATATGACGCAAGACTTTCAAAATAAAGTTTTTCTTTTCCTTGAAGCTCTGCCTCCATAGCCTCAAGCTTTGCCGCTACTTCCGGCAGCTGCGCGCTCGGGTCGGATTTTAACGCTTCAAGTGAAGCTGCGGCGGCGTCAAGCTCGCTCCGCATGCTATCAAGCAGGGCTTTTGTCTCCGAAAGCTCGTTTTCTGCTTTCTCGCGCGCCAAAAGATATTCTGCTTTTCCGTCGTCGATTTCTTTCTGCGCATCGTCAAGCTCTTGCTTTTTCAGGTCAAGCTCTTTCTGCGCGTCGTCGATTTCCGCTTTTGCGTCGGAATAAATGGTGTTATATCGTATTTCGGCACGCTCGTCGAGCGTATCTTCGACTTTCTCGCGGACAGCGTCAACTGCCGCTATATATTCATCGGAATAAATCTCGCCGCTTTTCGGTATGGTAAGATAAATTTCGGTATAATAGTCGACGGAAAAGCCGTCAGGCTGAATGTAAATATATCCCGATACCGAGCCGTTTCCGAGTGAAGTGGTTCCGCGCTCAAAGTTTATATATTCCGCCGCGTTTACAAGCCCGACAACGGTATACTCGTCATATGCAAATATGTCAAAGGTATCCTCGGAATTGCTCTTCGACAGAGTAATCTTTTTGCCGACAATGTCCTCATCTGCATATTTTGCGTCCAGCACACATTCATAAGGCGCCTCGGGAAGTCTGCCGCATCTAATGTCAAGCCCGTTTATGTTTTCAAGCAGGGTATGAGCGCGAAGCACCGCGTCCGCTCCGCTTTCTTTTACATAAATGAAGTCTGCGCTCACCGAGCCGCAGGCGTTTTCGATGCCGTCAAGCGCACAAAAAGCCTCTTTGTCGTCTTCTGTGAAGCCAAGCGTGCTTACAAGGCGAAAATCGTACAGATTAAGCTCATCTATATACTTGTCTGCGGTTTTCAGCATTGCTTCCTCGGTTACTCTGAGACCGGCAAAAAAACCGACGCCGAGCGCAATTATGGAAAGAATGGCAAGATACCGTCCGAGAGACTGCCGTATGGTGCGTAAAATCGTTTTAAAGAGCATTCTATCACCACTCAATCTCTTCAACAGGTGTGACCTTTTCGTTTTTATACTGTTTTATCACCGTTCCGCTTTTCACGGATATCACACGGTCGGCCATGGCAGTAAGCGCACTGTTGTGCGTAATTATAATGACTGTCATTCCGGTTTTGCGGCTTGTGTCCTGAAGGAGCTTCAGGATTTGTTTGCCCGTAACGTAGTCAAGCGCGCCGGTCGGCTCATCGCAAAGCAAGAGCTTTGGATTTTTTGCAAGAGCTCGTGCGATGGAGACACGCTGCTGCTCGCCGCCCGAGAGCTGTGCCGGAAAATTTTTCGCGCGGTCGCGTAGACCGACAAGTTCTATCATCTCCATCGGATTTAGGGGATTTTTGCAGATTTGAGTCGCCATCTCGACGTTCTCAAGCGCGGTCAGATTCTGAATCAGGTTGTAAAACTGAAAGACGAATCCAACGTCATAGCGGCGGTAGGAGGTAAGCTGACGTTTTGTGTACTTTGAAATATCCTCACCGTCAATAATGACGTTTCCGCTTGTCAGCGTATCCATTCCTCCGAGAATATTTAAGAGCGTCGTTTTTCCTGCGCCGGAAGGACCGACAATCACACAGATTTCTCCCTTTTCGGCAGTAAAGCTCGCATCATGCAGGGCTTCGATTTTTACTTCGCCCGTTGTGTATATTTTGCTGACATTCTGAAATTCTACAAAATGATTCATTGCGTTTCCTTCTTAAATTTTTAAAATAAAAATACGGTCGTGCGCACGGGGCGTTTTGTTCCGGACGGAAGAAATGGCGAAAAACCGCTTAGCGGGGAAGTAATTCCGCTTCGGAATAATCGGGCGCATGTTTTTCCGTCAAATCACTGTTTTTGGCTGCTGACAGCATCAGCTTGATTCGGTTCAGCTGATTTACTTCGCTTGCGCCGGGATCATAGTCTACGGCAGCGATATTTGCCATGGGATAGGCTTTTCTCAATGCTTTGATTACACCTTTTCCGACCACATGGTTCGGAAGGCAGGCGAAAGGCTGAATACACACGATGTTCGGTGTGCCGCTTGTCAGCAATTCGACCATTTCTCCTGCAAGAAACCAGCCTTCGCCGTACTGATTGCCGAGGGACAAAAAGGGCTTTGTCATTTCGGCTGTTTTATAAATCGAAATCGGAGGCTCAAAGCGCTTGCTTTTTTTCAGCGCGTCAATCGCAGGCTTGCGCAGCAGCTCGATCATTTTGATTACCGCCGCAGAGACGGCGGCGGAGGTCTTTTTGGCTCCGAGGTATTCCGCCTTGTACTGCGAGCCGAATACGCTGTAATTAAAGAAGTCCAACATATCGGGAACTACCGTCTCGGCGCCTTCCTTTTCAAGCAAATCGACAAGATGGTTGTTCGCAAGGGGCATGTATTTGACAAGAATTTCTCCGACAATTCCTACACGCGGCTTTTTTACTGTCTCGTCAATAGGGAATGCGTCAAATGCCTCGACAATGCCGCGGCAAACGTCCTTGTAGCGGTATTTGCTTTTCTTGTTTGTCAGCGAGTCAATACAAATATCTTTCCATTTTCTATGTAATGCGTTTGCCGATCCCGGCTCTTTTTCGTAAGGACGCACGTGGTATAGGCATCGCATAAATAAATCACCGTAAACAAGGGCATGCGCCGCGTCTATTATCAGCCCTGCCGACCATTTAAACCCGGAATTTTTTTCCATGCCGTTCGCGTTAAATGAAATGACGGGTATATGCGACAGCCCGGCTTTATCAAGGGCACGGCGAATAAATGAAACATAGTTGCTGGCGCGGCAACACCCGCCGGTCTGCGTCATTGCGATTGCCAGCCGGTCTGTGTCGTATCTGCCGGACAAGACCGCCTCCATAATTTGTCCTACCACGGTAATAGAGGGGTAGCAGGCGTCGTTATTTACATATTTAAGTCCCGTATCAATAGCCGTGCGGTTATCGTTATCCAAAATCACGATATTGTATCCGTGCTTTTTGAAAACCGGTTCCAATATATCGAAATGAATCGGGCTCATCTGCGGGGCAATGATGGTGTAGCCCTCCTTGTTCATTTCGGAAGTATATTCCGCCCGTTTATATGATACAGGCTTCGGCGCGGATTTGATTTTTACCTTGCTTCTCATACGCATTGCGGCCATCAGACTGCGGATGCGGATTCGGACAGCGCCGAGGTTGTTGACCTCGTCAATTTTAAGAAGTGTGTAGAGCTTATTGCTGTTTTCAAGGATTTCGCTTACCTGGTCGGTGGTCACGGCATCAAGCCCGCAGCCAAAGGAGTTAAGCTGTATAAGCTCAAGATCGTCTCTGTGACTTACAAATTCCGCGGCTGAGTAGAGGCGGGAATGATATACCCACTGGTCAACCACGCGCAGACAGCGTTCGGTATTTTGATTTACGGGCAGACTGTCCTCGGTAAAGACGGTCAGACCGTAAGAGGATATAAGCTCTGGTATTCCGTGATTTATCTCCGGGTCAATATGATACGGTCTTCCCGCGAGCACGATGCCGCGTCTGCCGTCCTTAGCCATTTGCGAAAGCAGCTTTGCGCCCTCTTTACGGATATCGTCTTTTGCTCTATTTTGTTCTTCCCACGCAAGGTGTGCGGCGCTCCGCACCTCCGATTCCGGAATGTTCCATTCATCCTTGCATAGGCGAACCAAGCGGTCGGCGGCGGTTTTCTCGTTTGTAAAGGCGATAAAGGGACGAATGTATTTTACCTCACCGTCGGCAACGGCTTCTACGTTGTTTTTTAGGTTTTCAGGATAAGAAACGACAATCGGACAGTTAAAATGATTCTGTGCGGAGCTTGTTTCCTTGTGCTCGTAGAACACGCAGGGATGAAAGATGGTTTTAACACCGTTTTCTATAAGCCACTGCACATGACCGTGCGCGAGCTTTGCCGGATAACATTCCGATTCGGACGGAATGGAGTCCATTCCAAGCTCATAAATCTTTCGGCTTGAAAACGGGGACAAAACCGTGCTGAATCCGAGTTCTTTAAAGAATGTAGCCCAAAAAGGGTAATTTTCATACATGTTAAGGACTCTCGGAATGCCGATTGCGCCTCTTTTCGCATCGTTTTCTGGAAGCGGCGCGTAATCGAATATACGCTTGCGTTTGTATTCAACCATATTCGGCGCTTTTCGGTTGGCAAGCGTGCTTCCGAGCCCTTTTTCACAGCGGTTGCCCGTGACGTGAATACGTCCGCTCGGAAATTTATTTACCGTGAGCATACAGTTGTTTGAACAGCCGCCGCACCGACGGGAAGCGGAGGTATATGTAAGGGACAAAATCTCGTCAATCGGCAGCATTGAGGTTTGCTTGCCGCGATAATTGTCCCTTGCGATAAGAGCCGCCCCGAAAGCACCCATAAGTCCGGAAATATCGGGGCAGGTCACTTCCACACCGGCAATTTTTTCAAGCGCGCGCAGTATCGCCTTGTTATAGAACGTGCCTCCCTGAGCCACAATGTGCTGTCCCAAATCCTTTGCGCTTGTCAGCTTTATGACCTTGAAAAGCGCGTTTTTAATGACGGAATATGCAAGTCCGGCGGAAATGTCCGAAACATCGGCGCCTTCCTTCTGCGCCTGCTTTACCTTGGAATTCATAAATACGGTGCAGCGTGTGCCGAGATCCACGGGATTTTTGGCAAAAAGCGCCTCTTTTGCAAAAGCCTCCGCAGAGTACCCAAGCGAATTTGCAAAATTCTCAATGAAAGAGCCGCAGCCGGAAGAACATGCCTCGTTCAGCATAATCGAATCGACTGCACCGTTTTTCAGCTTAATGCATTTCATGTCCTGCCCGCCGATATCCAGCACGCAATCTACCTTATCGTCAAAAAAGGAAGCGGCAGTACAGTGTGCAATGGTCTCAACTTCTCCGTCGTCAAGAGAAAAAGCTGATTTTAAAAGGTCCTCGCCGTAACCCGTGGAGCAGGATCTTGCGATTTTCGCATTTGCAGGCAGTTCTTTTTGAAGCTCACGCATTGCGTTCTTCGCGGTTTCAATCGGATTGCCGTGATTGTTTTCATAGTAAGAAAAGAGCAGTTGACCGTCGCTTCCGATGAGAGCTAATTTGGTCGTTGTAGAGCCGGCGTCAATGCCGAGAAAGCAGTTTCCCTCATATTCTGACAAGTTTTGTTTTTCAACGACAGCTTTTTCATGGCGTCCGCAAAACGTTTCATATTCGGCTTTGTCTTCAAATAAAGGCGAAAGCCTGGGCATCTCAAAGAAAACGGCAACTCCGTTTTCAAGACGCGAAGTTAAATCCGAAATATCGACCTCTTTTGCTTTTCCTGATTCCAGCGCCGCGCCCATGGCGGCAAAAAGATGCGAGTTTTCGGGGTCAACAATGTTTTCGGGCGTCAGATGCAAGGTGCGGATAAACGCTTTTTTCAGCTCAGGCATAAAGTGCAGAGGTCCTCCGAGAAAAGCAACGCAGCCGCGAATCGGTTTCCCGCAGGCAAGTCCGGAAATTGTCTGATTTACCACCGCCTGAAAAATGGAGGCGGCAAGGTCTGCTTTTGTTGCGCCTTCATTGATAAGCGGCTGTATGTCCGTCTTTGCAAACACGCCGCAGCGTGCGGCAATCGGATAGATTTCTTTATAGTTTGCCGCTTCTCGGTTCAGCCCTTCTGCATCGGTTTGCAGAAGGGCTGCCATCTGGTCGATAAATGAGCCTGTACCTCCGGCGCAGACGCCGTTCATTCGCTCCTCAAGACCTCCGGTAAAGTAAATAATCTTTGCATCTTCGCCGCCGAGTTCAATCGCAACGTCGGTTTGCGGTGCAACAGACCGCAAAGCGGTTGCGACGGCAACGACCTCCTGCACAAACTCAATATCAAGCGCCTTGCCGAGATTTATAGAGCCTGAGCCGGTGATGTTTACTTTCAGCAGGCAGTCTCCGAGCGTTTCTTTTGCATCTTTCATAAGCTCTGCCAAAGTGCCCTGCGTGTTTGCCTGATGGCGGCGGTATTTTCCGTATATTATTTTATTATAACTATCAAGTATGACCAGCTTGACAGTGGTTGAGCCGATGTCAATGCCGGCGCGATAGGTTTTCAAATCTGACTGACCTCCGTTATTTTTTATGCGTTGAGTATGTTCATAAACTCTTCGCCTGTGATTGTCTCGTTCTGATAAAGATACTGCGCAAGCTGATCAAGCTTTGCTTTGTTTTCGGTAATTATCTGCTTTGCCTTTTCGTGCTGCTTTTTAACCAGCGCCACTACCTGTCTGTCAATTTCGCTTGCGGTTTCGGCAGAGCATGCAAGAGAAGCGTCACCGCCGAGATATTGGTTTGTAACCGTTTCAAGCGCTACCATGCCGAAATCTTCGCTCATTCCGTAGCGGGTTATCATGGCTCTTGCGAGCTTTGTCGCTTGTTCGATATCGTTTGATGCGCCCGTGGTGACAGAGCCGACCGCCACTTCTTCAGCCGCACGTCCGCCCGTATATGTAGCGATTTTATTTTCAATCTCTTCTTTGCTCATCAGATAATGATTTCCTTCATCAACCTGCAAGGTGTAGCCGAGAGCTCCCGATGTGCGGGGAACGATTGTGATTTTCTGTACGGGCGCGGAGTTTGTCTGCTTTGCGGCGACAAGCGCGTGACCTATTTCGTGATAGGAGACAATCATTTTTTCTTTGTCTGTCATAATGGCGTTTTTCTTCTGATAGCCTGCGATAACAACTTCTATGCTTTCCTCAAGGTCCGCCTGTGTTACCGACTTTCTGCCGGAGCGAACGGCGCGAAGCGCCGCCTCATTTACGATATTGGCAAGCTCTGCGCCGGATGCGCCGGATGCCATTCTGGCAATATGTTCAAAGTCAACACCGGGATCGACCTTGATTTTCTTTGCATGGACCTTTAGAATTGCCTCGCGCCCTTTAAGGTCGGGAAGCTCGACCGGTACGCGGCGGTCAAAACGTCCCGGACGGGTAAGCGCCGGGTCAAGAGTTTCGGGACGGTTGGTGGCGGCGAGAATGATAACGCCGGTATTTCCTTCAAATCCGTCCATTTCGGTAAGGAGCTGGTTCAAGGTCTGCTCGCGCTCATCGTTTCCGCCGACGCGTCCGTCACGCTTGCCGCCTATCGCATCTATCTCGTCAATAAATACGATACAGGGAGCCTTTTCCTTTGCCTGCTTGAACAGGTCTCTTACCTTTGCGGCGCCC